>NZ_LLYW01000018.1 GCF_001484195.1 Thermococcus celericrescens | reverse complement strand
CACGAGGGTGAGACAAACAGTTGAAAAGCTCTATCGTCTCGGTGTTTCAAGGATTGTTGTTGGCTATCCGAAGGGCATCAGTGGGAACTCCAACAAGGGTAAAAAGCAGAATTATCTCCTCTCCCACGTCTGGCGGTTTAATTACGTTATCAAACGCTTGAAGGAAGTTGCTGGGGAGTATGATATTCGGGTTTTGGTTGTGGACGAGGTTTTCACGTCTAAGCGTTGTCCCGTCTGCGGGAGGCCTCACGAGGGGGCTCGCTTCCTTCGTGGTTTGTTTAAGTGTCCCGAGACGGGGCTTGTCTTCAATTCAGACTTGGTTGGGGCGTTTAATATTTTGAAGAAGGTTGTGAAAACCATAACCCCGAGTCTGAGCGGGCTTTACGCTCAAGGGAGGGGTAATTGGGGGAAGACCGTCCCGGAGGGGTTGAAGACCCGCTTTTTAGTGGGTTTGAATGAGACCCCTCAAACCTCTCCGCCATTAGCGAGGGGTTAGGCAAACCCCCGCCCCTCACGGCGGGAAGGAGGTCAGAAAGTTCCTCCATTGGCGATTTCAAAGTATATTATACCAGATATTGCAAATCGTCTGGTTGCTAATATTAAGTTGAATGATAAAAAAGGACTTCAAAAGCTACATAGAGACTTACTGAAAGAAATATGCTACATTCCAACCTTGAAAATTAAAGATAGCAATGAGTTGCATCCTCTAAATACCATAGGCCAAAGATGCGGGAATTGTCTTCAAATTTCTATTCTTGAGGCTTCTATATTGAGGGGACTGGGATTCTCAGAACGGGAAGTATATGTATTTTTGCTTCTTCACAAAGGAGAAAGTGTTTTTGAGGCTTCACATGCTGTATGTGGAGTATTTTTAGAAGAAAAGGAGATATGCTTAGAGAACGAAATCGTAATATTGGATCCCTCTACTCCCCAAATAAGTTCAATGACATTATTAGGACTACTCTTGACCCACAACATCCATACATTTTTCAATGATGCGATCGCATTTTTGGTGGAGATGCCAATCAACCCTTTCTGAGTATTGAGTATATCAGGAATGCCACCGAGACATACCTGATACTGTTAGAACAATCAAAAAATTAGAAAAGAACCCCTTGATCTAACTCGCATTCTCCAACCACCGTGTCTCGTAGAGCTGATCATCACCATGAGCATCTTGTGGAAAACCTTAAGTATCGGTACCGATACTTAGTATCGGGGGCGATACCAAATGCTGTTTGATCCAAGGCCTAAAGAAAGAAGAGAGGAAATCTTTGACCGAGAGAAAGAGCTTGAAAGTATACTTAATGGAATAAACGAGTATCCAATAAGCCTTATTATTGGAATCAGACGCGTGGGGAAAAGCTCCCTATTGAAAGTCGCCTTGAACGAGTATTCCGGTATTGGGATCTATATAGACACTCGCCGTCTCTATTCTGCTGGCAGCGGTAGTATAAGCTCAGCTGTGCTCGTTGACGAGATAAACCGGATACTCCTCGGGAAGGGCAGAGTCGGTTTCCTTAGGGGAATCAAGGTTGATGGCGTGAGCCTTGCCGGTCTTCACTTAAGACCTCGAGAATCAACCTGGGTTGACGTCTTGGACGGGTTGGAAGGGCTCGGAAGAAAGACCGGAAAAAAGGTCGTTGTTGCCTTCGACGAGGCGCAGTATCTACGCTTTTTTGGCTCCCGTGGAGGTAAAGACTTCCTCACGGGAGTGGCTTATGCATACGATTCTCTCCCAGATGTCAGTTTTGTATTCACGGGCTCCGAGGTGGGCCTCCTCCATGACTTCGTTGGAATTGACGACTATTCCAGCCCTCTTTACGGCAGAATATCGGAGGAGATCGAGATAAGGCCGTTTCCCAGAGAGCTCTCAGAGGAGTTCCTGAGGAGAGGCTTTGAAGAGGTTGGGCTTAAAGTCCCCGAAGATGAGATACGGAAAGCTGTTGACGAGCTCGACGGAATCCCTGGATGGCTCGTGGAGTTTGGCTTCAAATACTGGAAGAAGGGAAGCTTTGAGAAAGCTATTGAGGCAACCATGGACAGGGCAAAGGCGATGATAAGGGAAGAACTATTTGAACTGGAAAAGCGCTCTCCCCGCTACGCTTTGATTTTGAAGGCGATCTCAATTGGACTTTCAAGGTGGTCTCAAATAAAGGACTACGTGGAGGCCAAGGGCGGCCCGATAACCAACGCACGCCTCAACAGCATTCTCGTGAACCTGGAGAAAATGAGCTGGATAAAGAAGGAAAACGGCCGCTATCAGATGATAGACCCGGTTGTTGAAAAAGTGATTAAAGAGGGCTGATCACATCTTCTCCGGCGCCTCTATTCCGAGAAGCTCGAGCGTGTTCCTCAGCACCTGCTTCGTCGCCAGGACGAGCAGCAGGCGCTCCTCCAGTATTCCCTCTTCCGCCTTGAGCACGGGGTGGTCCATGTAGAACTTGTTGAAGAGCGAGGCGAGCTCGTTGGCGTACCACGGGATGAGGTGGGGCTTGACGTCCCTGCCCGCCTGCTCCACGACCTCGGGGAACTTGGCGAGGAGCTTTACCAGTTCCTTTTCCCTGTTGGTGAGCCTCGAAAAGTCCGCCCTCTCCATGAGGACCTCCCAGTCGGTCTCGATGCCACCGTCCGCGGCCTTTCTGAGGATGGACGCACACCTGGCGTGGGCGTACTGAACGTAGGGGGCGCTGTCTCCCTCGAAGTTGAGAACATCGTCCCAGCGGAAGGTTATCACCTTGTCCGGGCTGTACTTAACGAGGTTGTAGCGGACGGCGCCGACTCCGACGGCTTCGGCTATGTGCTCCTTCTCCTCCCCGCTCAGGCCGGGGTTCTTCTCCTCCACGAGGGCTCTGGCACGCTGAACGGCCTCGTTGAGGACCTCATCAACGGTAAAACCGACCCAGGTTCCTTTCCTGCCCGAGAACTTGCCCTCCTCGCGGACAACGTGTTCGTACGCAAGGTGGTGGAAGTTCTCGGCGCTTTCCTGGAAGCCGAGAAGCTGGAGGGCGTACTTGATGGCCATCTGGGGGTGCTTCTGCTCGGCACCGATGACGTTGATGACCACATCGGCTTTTCCGAACTTTCCGGGCATCGCTCTCCCATCGGGGGCGGTCGTCCAGGTTTCATGTTCTTCGTTCTCCCACGGCTTGTAGAGCATGTCAGCTTTGACCTTCCCGAACTTCCAGAGGTGATAGGCTATGTCCTTGCCGGTGTAGGTCGCCGTCCCATCGCTCCTCTTGAGGACGAGGAACGGGTTCTTCATGTCCGGGAAGAGCTTTCTGAGGCCCATCACGAACGCTCCCTTATACTTCCCCTCCTCCGCCCAGAAGAAGTTCTCGTTGGCCTCGATAAGCTCGTAGGCCTCGCCGAAGATTCCGCTCCTCATTATGTCGCTCTCCCAGCTGAGGAGGTCGTAGTTTATCTTCATGCGGCTGGTAGTGAGCATCTGCGCCCTGACAACCCTCTCCGCGAGCTTTCTGCCGATTTCCGCTATTTCGTTGTCCCCCTCCTCGAGCTTCTTCATCAGCTCACGAACTTCCCCCTCAACATCGGGGTTCTCCTCTATGCGCCTGTTCACCTCGACGTAGAGAAGGCCCATAACGTGGTCAATGATGTCCTCCTTGAGGCCCTTTTCCCTCATCTCCGCCTCTATCCTGTCGAATTCCTCTTTGAGGTTCAGGTAACCCCAGAGAACCTGGGCAAACTGAACGCCGAGGTCGTCTATGTAGTTTTGAACCTCGACGGTGTAGCCGAGCTTCCGCATTATTCTCGCTATCGTATCGCCGAGAACCGAGTTCCTGGCGTGTCCCATGTGGAGCGGCTTCGTCGGGTTCACGGAAGTGTGCTCGACGATGACCTTCTTCCCATCCCCAAGCGCGCTCTCGCCGTATGCGTTTTTCTTCTCAAGTATCTCGCGGACGAGCTCCCGTCCGAAGGTGCCGTAGTTCAGGTAGAAGTTGATGTAGCCGTTGACCGCCCTGACTTCTGAGATTTCCTCGGGGAGCTTCCCACCGAGCCTCTCCGCAAGCTCCTCCGCTATGAGCTTTGGCGCCTTCCTGAAGACCCGGGCAAGCTGAAAGGAAACCGCCGTCCCAAAGTCGCCGAGCTCGATGTTTGGGGTGTCATCAAACGTTATCTCTCCGCTCCATTCCTTCCCTGCCTCTTTCAGCATGTCCTCAAGGGTTTCCTGAAGGATGAGCTTCATTTTCTCCTTAACTTCGCCGTATCCCATCTCACACCACCGGTCGTGATTTGGGATATGGACTATAAAGTTTTGCGTGGTGGAGGATATGGAAAACGATAATAACCTGAAGGATTTTCTATTTAGGGGATTTGGTATGAAGAGGGTCGCCGTCCTGCTCGTAATGGTCCTTCTGGTGTCCTCGGCTGGATGCATCGGGGAAAAAGAGCAGGTTGAGGCCACAGGAAAGCTGGAAGCCATGACCAAGGAGGCCGAAGCACTGGGGTGGATCAAAACGGGGGAGGGATACTCCGAAACCTACGAACTTTCGATTCATGGGTTTTCCCTTGTGAAAATTCCCTACAGAATAATGCTCTTCAGAAAGCCCACGTATGAGCGCAGACGGATGAAAGAGCTGGAAGGACTTTTTGAATTTCTCAACATCAGTGAATCCATGGAAACTCCCGATTTTACCACCATGGCGGTTGGATGGATAGACACGTCAGACGTGCCGGCCAGGAGGGCTTTGGGGGCCGTTCTTGAGAAGGAGATAAAAGACACCCTTGATTCAGAAGTCGCAGAGATGTTGAATAAAATGGGGCTCTCAATAATCTCGGAAGGGGAGTGGAAGGAAAGGGACGGAATGATGCTTAAAAAACTGTCCGCAAGATATCCTGTGGGGACGTTCAGGACCCAGTACGGCACCGTTGAGCTGGGGAATGTGAAAGTGGAGATACGTGAATACCTCATCCAATCAACCAGCGGCTATGGCATTGTTATAGTCGCCGTTCCCGAGGACTACCATCGGAGGATCGTGCTGCGTCCCCTCGAGTTCGTTGAGGTCGAGGTCGAGATCGACTGGAACCTCCATGACGGTTCTCTGGTGTCGGACGCGGAGAGTGTGGCCGAGGTGGTTAAATGAGGGCGCTGAAAATCATCGGTGCCATCCTCGCGGTGATGGCGCTGGTTTTCATCCTAACAGTGGCCACAATGGACGAACCCCGAACCCTTGTGCCGTCCACGGCCCCCGACAAATGGGGCCCCAAAGGAACACAGGTGAATGCCATCTCTTACGGCCCTGCAGAGGTGAGGTACACCATAACGGAGTACTCGTACACTGGGTTCGCCCGCGACATGGGAAACCTCTCGCGGCTGGCCGGCGTGAGCGTGTCTCTGAAAGACGGAGTTGTGGGATACGTGGTGGTTGTCGATCTCTCATCGGTTCCATCGACGGTGCTTCCCCTGGTCCGCGGGAAGGTGGAGGAAAAGGTCATGGGGTTCATTGAGGATGAGGTTTTCTCCATGGCAGGGGAACTGGGGCTGGAACTGCAGGAGAAGTACACCTCCGGGAAAGACGTTGTGTGGCGCTTCTCGTTCCCCCTAGAGCTTCCGGGGGTGTTCGGTGGGAACACTACAAAAGAAGAACTGCCTGTGTACGTAAGGGCACGCACAGTGTGGCGCGGAAAGACCCTTGTGGTGGCCCTTGTAGCGTATCCTGACGGCACTCTGGAGGCATCAGGAGGAAAACACTCCTTCGGAAGCCTGTCGATATCGATAACCGCCAGGATACATCTGGAATATTCGGACGAGGCTGAGGGCTTTCTCCTGTGGGCGGGCGATGCCGAGCTCGAAGAAACATGACCAACCTTTAAAAACTTCTTCCACCAATTTACTTTCGAGGTGGGTAGAATGAAACATCATGTGGGCGAGCACAAAGCGAAGAAGGGACTCATAAGGATAGAGTTTGATGAGAGGGACGGCAGGGCCGAGCACGTCAGGATCACGGGAGATTTCTTCATGCATCCAGAGGAGGCGGTCCATGAGCTGGAGCAAAAGCTCGAGGGGCACGGGATCGACGAGCTGGAATCCCTGATGGACGAGTTCTTTGCGATGAGAATGGACATTGAGATGCCCTACGTAAACATCGAGGACTTCAAAATCGCACTCAAAAACGCGCTGAAGGAGTGATGGACGTGCTCGATGTGAAGGTTCCGAGGAGAACCCTGGGGCACCTGCTGCTGGTGTTCCTGCTCTCCACCCTCGGGGGATACTGGGCGGGGGCCGCCAGTCCGGACACGGCCCTTGAGGCAGTTCGGAAGATAATTGGGCAGATCGGGCCGATCTCAGACTCCAGCTTCCACAACTTCGTCAAGATATTCACCAACAACTCGATGGTGGCACTCCTCACCTTCATATCGGGCCTTTTCTTCGGTCTCGGCCCGTGGTTTATAATGGCCTTCAACGGCTTCGTCGTTGGACTGGTGGTGTTTGCGGTTCACCGGATGGGCGGGATGCCGATGGGGCAGATACTCCTCGGTCTGGTGCCCCACGGCGTCGTCGAGATACCCGCGATAGCCCTCGCCGGCGTCGCCGGTATCGTCTGGTACAGGGAGATAATCTCCGGAGAAGGTGATGGGGGAGAAAGGTTTAGAAGGGGGGCAGTTAAGGGCCTGAAGCTTTTCGCCCTGTCAGTTCTGCTCCTTTTCGTCGCGGCCCTCATTGAGGCCTACGTAACCCCCAGGGTTGCGGGCCTCTGAGGTCCCTGCCTCCCCAATCTTCATCGCGCTGAACGTTCCGAACTCTTCGTACGTCTCGATCTCGCCGAGTATGACGTCTAGGGGGTTCTCAAAGCCGCTCACAACGCTCCTGAGGTACGCCCGGTAGCTTCCGTTCATCTCCATCATGTGCTCTGCCATCATAGCGACCTTCACAGGATCGGTTGAGTGGAACTTGACGCCTTTCTCGACGAGCCACCGCGTCACCGCGAGCAGTCTGCCGGGGTAGGTGGAGATCGTTGGGGTTCCAAGGGCTATGGCCTCGCGGTTCATCGTTCCGCCCGCCCCTATCATAAGCCTGGCGTAGTAGAGCAGGCTGAGGCTGTCAACGGGCTCCTCCGGCATGATCACGTTGTCGAAGCGCTCGAAGCGCTCCCTCTGCTCAGGAGTCCTGGGGAAGAGAACTATGGGCACCTCTGGGAGGAGGGGTATAACGTCCTCAAGGATGCTCTTTCCGTGTCCGTTGAAGTAGTTGGCCTTCACGGGCTCGGTGCGCATGACGATGTACTCGTTCCTCCTGACGCCGAGCTTATTCAAAACCTTCCGGTTGGGAACAAAGCCGTAGAGGTGAGACAGCTCGGAGAAGCCGTTTATCGGCCTCATACCGTTGGGATCGGCGCCGCATCTGATCAGTTCGTAGGCGTCTATGGCCTTGGGGAACACCAGGAGTTCGGTGTAGGGGAGTATGAGCTTGTTCTGGCCAACGGCGGTTTCGTTGTCCACGAAACCTATCGAAGGAATCTGAAGACCAAAGGCGACGCGCGGTGCCTCCGCGGAGTGCTTGTACAGAGCCAGGTCGGGCTTCTCCTCCACTATGAGCTTGCTGAGGCGGTACATCCTCTCGGTACCGGCCACGAGCTTGCCCTCGAGGGTGGCACCCCCGTGCCTTCCGACGACGTAGTAATCAAACCCGTACATGTCGAGGATGCCCGTGAGGCCGTCGAATTCGCGCGTGGTTATTAAAACCTCATGCCCGGCCTTTTCGAGTTCCCTGATTATACCCTTGAAGAAGTGAACGTGAGGGGAGTTTGTTATGTCGATCCATACCTTCATTCTACCCACCATGTTACTGAACAGCTCTGTTCAATATAAGGCTTTCCCAAAAACGGTTGTGAAGCCTTCTTTTCAAAGCTTTATCCGTGCATTTTCAAGCAAAAGAACGTTTAGAACGCTTTCTCTCCATGAAAAAGGCCCTGGTTGAAACCAAAAATCTGTCGGGCATGTCCTCGTCCCGTAGAATGGCCCAACACCCCATACATCCCAAGAAACCGGGCCGGAAACCGTTTTCTGGAAAAGGCTTTTATTCATGCGGGGAAAGCGTTGATAGGTGGTATGAATGAGGGACAGGATAGAGAAGAGAACGGCGGAGATAGCTGTCATCGGCCTCGGGTACATCGGCCTCCCGACCGCGATAATGTTCGCCAACGCGGGCTTCAAGGTTACCGGATATGAAATAAGGAAGGACGTTGTTGAGAGGATAAACTCCGGAAAGGCCCACATAGTCGAGCCGGATATAGACGATCTCCTCAGGAAGGCCATTGAGAGCGGAAAGCTGCGGGCAACGTCGAATCCCGCCGACATCAGGGGAAAGGACGTCTACATAATCTGTGTCCAAACGCCCCTAAGGGAGGACAGGACGCCCAACCTCACATACCTGGAAAGCGCCGTTGAAACCGTCGCAAAGGCGATGAAGCCGGGTTCACTCATCGTTATCGAGAGCACCATTCCACCACTCACGACGGTTAGAATGGCCGAGCTCATAGAGGAGCTGACCGGATTGAAGCCGGGAAGGGATTTCTACATGGTTCATGCGCCGGAGAGGGTGATGCCTGGCAGGATATTCCGGGAGCTGGTGTACAACTCGCGCATCCTCGGTGGAATAACCCCCGAAAGTGCCGAGCTTGCCGAAAGGCTCTACCGCTCCTTTGTTAAAGGACAGATATTCAGGACAAAATCGACCGTCAGTGAGGTTGTCAAGCTCATGGAGAACACTTTCAGGGACGTCAACATCGCCCTCGCGAACGAGTTTGCCTATCTCGCCCACCAGTACGAGATAAACGTCTTCGAGGCCATAGAACTGGCCAACAGCCACCCGCGCGTTAAAATCCACGTTCCGGGAATAGGCGTTGGCGGCCACTGCCTTCCAAAGGACCCTCACCTTCTCGTCTGGCCGGCGAAGGACGACTTTGGCCTCATAAGGCTCGCGAGAGAGATAAACGACGGTATGCCCCTCCTCGTCAAGGATCTTCTTTTCGAGGCGCTGAGAACCATCAACCTCCCGCCGGAAAAGGCTGTGGTCGCGGTCCTTGGGCTGGCATACAAAGGGGACAGCGACGACACCAGGAACTCCCCCGCCTCCGCCTTCGTGGAAGCCATCGTGGATGACGTGGCGGAGGTAAGGACGTACGACCCGTTCGTGGAAGGAACCCACGGGAGCCTCGAGGAAGCCCTGAGGGGCGCCGATGCGGTGGTCATAGCGACGGACCACACGGTCTTCAAATCCCTCGACTGGGAAACTCTCGGGAAGCTCATGCGGAACCGCGTTCTCATCGACGGCCGTCGCGTGGTCGAGGTGCCACCCGAAGGGTTCGTCTTCAAAGGCGTTGGGAGGGGTGAGTATTGAAACCCGCCTTTGTATTCGGAACCCGGCCGGAGATAATAAAGCTCGCGCCGGTAATACGGGCGTTCCTTGATAAGGGTGTTAAGCCGCTCCTGATTCACACCGGACAGCACTACGACTACGAGATGAGCAGCGTCTTTCTGGAAGAGCTGGAGATGCCCCCCATAGACCACCACCTCGAGGTCGGTTCGGGAACGCAGGCCGAGCAGACGGGTCTCGCGATGATTAAGATCGAGAAGGTCCTGATGGACGAGAGGCCAGACGTCGTGCTCGTTCAGGGGGACACCAACACAGTCCTGGCCGGGGCTCTAGCCAGCGTCAAGCTCAAAATCCCCGTTGCCCACGTGGAGGCCGGCCTCAGAAGCTTTGACCGGACGATGCCGGAGGAGATAAATCGCATCCTTGCAGACCACGCGAGCGAGGTTCTCTTCCCCCCAACGGAGGAGGCCCGGAAAAACCTGGAGCGCGAGGGCATAACGGAGAACGTTTACGTCGTTGGCAACACCGTTGTGGATGCCGTTCTCCAGAACGCGGAGGTGGCGGAGAGAAAGAGCGATGTGCTCGAGAGGTTTGGACTGAAGCCGAAGGAATACGTACTCATAACCGCCCACCGCGCCGAGAACACCGACAGCAGGGAGAACCTCGAAAGACTCATTGAGATTCTGGAAGGGCTTCCAATAAGGGCGGTTTACCCGATGCATCCCCGCACGAGGGGCAGGCTCGAGGAGTTCAGCCTCTGGGAGAGGGTGGCCTCAATAGAGAACCTGACCGTGACAAAGCCCCTTGGCTACCTCGACTTCCTGAAGCTCGAGAGGAACGCCTTCACGATAATGACCGACTCGGGCGGCGTCCAGGAAGAGGCAATAATCCTAAACGTGCCCTGCCTAACGCTCCGCTACAACACCGAGAGGCCGGAAACCGTCGCCGCGGGCGGCAACGTTCTCGTAGGCCTGGAGAAGGAGCGCGCCCTGGGGCATCTCCAGAAACTCCTGGAGGACAGGGAGTTCTACAGGAAAATGGCCGAGGCAGCGAATCCGTTCGGCGACGGAAAGGCCGGGGAGAGGATAGCGGAAATTCTGCTGGAGCTCCATAAGAGGGGTGAGCTGATGGTTAAGGGCTCAAAGTTTATTTAATCCAAGCCGTTCTCCGTTTTTCCCTCCAATTCAAAACGCTCAGCCTGATGCGCGATAACCTCAGCGGCCCGCCTCAGGAGGTAGTCCTGGTAGCCCTTGAAAGCAATGAAGCCCTCGGATTCGTCCGAGACTTCAGCGATGATGTAGGCCTGGAACTGGGCCCTGCCGGTTTTCTCAAAGGACGTCAGGGCCGTCCTCTTATCCATAGCGTTCCGGTAGTTTATGTAGTGGGTTGGATCGCCGGCGCTGGAGTAGACGGCGACGGCCCTCACGCGACCCTTCGAGAGCACAGGAGAATAGCTGATGTTGAGCCCCTCGACCCAAACGGCCAGAAACTGACCGTCACACTCCACCGGGGCGGAGAGGATCAGGACCTTGTGTCCTCCGGCCCTCAATTCGTCGGCGACTAAATTTCCAAAAGGAGAATCCGGGTACACACAAAAGCCCTCACTAAAGGTCGCGTTGGCGTCCTTTGAGCCCCCAACCTGAGCGGTTGAATATGTTTCGGACTTTGCCAGAGCAAAATCGCCGAAGTAGAGCGCGAGAACCAAAACCACCAAAACTACGATGGCGATATATGCCCTCCTCATGCACTCCCCCCAAACGCAATAAAACTCTAAAAATTTAAACTTTTCGAAGTTACAGTTAAACGAACAGGGGTCCTCCATAAGTTACCGAACTAGAGTTATAGAACACTAACGACCAGAGTTTGAAGATAGTGCTTTGCCCAGCATATCTTCGACCGTTCTCGTGAGGTTCTGGGCCCGCTGAAAAGTTTCTTCAAGGGTTCGTGAGAGCTCCTCCCCCTTCTGCCCACCGTGTTCTCCAAAGATGGCGAAGAATTTCTCAATTATCGCTTTAGAAGTCTCCGTAGAGTTTCTAACGACCTTCAGAGTATCGTTGTAAACCCTCAGCGCGTACTTAGAGCTCAGGGAGCTGTTCCCAACGTACCAGTCTGTAGTGTCCAGGAGTTCACGGATCATGGAAGAGTTCAGATCACTTGCATTGTAGACGCCGCCCTCCAGGGATATTCCCATCCCACCAGCGGACTGGTTGTACTCCGGAACTCGGGGTCCGGGCGTTTTTGCCCCCTCTGCTGGTGAAGTCCACGTGAATGGAACCTCCCCGTTAAGTCTTTCCAGTGTCTTTGAGAGCGAGCCAAGGGAGGAGAGGATACCCGAATACACCATTGCCATTAGAATAAACATAATGATAATTGTCACCACCTTTCTCATAACCCTCCCTACATTAAGTACGGTTCTCCAAATTTAAAAGTTACTGCAGTATTGTTAAAATCCCAAAACATTCCAAAAAATCCGATATTTTCAGGAGACCCTAAATCTCCGTGCCAATGTATATGCCGTGCCTCGTTCTGACTATCCGCACCCTCACCATGTCCCCTACCTCGGCGTCGGTGTTGATGACCTCGATGAGGCGGTTCCGGGCCTTCGCGAGCATCTCACCCTTTATCCTCCCCGGGAGGACGACCTCCGCCTTGACGATTTCTCCCGGCCGGAAGGAGAGGGGGATGAACTCGCGCTTTTCCATTCCGAAGTGCTTGGGCTTCAGGACGAGCGGCCTCATCCCGGTTTTCTCCTCAAGCTTCCTGAGCCAGGCGTAGAAGTCCTTAAAGGGAACGAGCTTCGCTATTGTGGGGTTCCTTCCGAACTTGTAGGGGATGTAGTTCTGGAAGCCGAGGGCCGGCCAGCGCTTTCCGGCGCCGATTTTCCTCGCGAACTCTATGAAGGCCTCGGCCTCGTCGTCGTTTATGCCGAATATTATGACCGGAGCGATGAGGACGTCGATTCCAGCGTTCACCATGGCCTCGGCCATGTCCAGAACGTGCTCAAGGTCGTAGTCCTTCCTGCCCATGAGCATCCTCGCCTTGTCCGGATCGAGGGAGTGGAGCGAAAGGTTCACACGGTCAAGGCCGGCCTCCGCCAGCTCCTCGACGAGTTTGTCCGTGAGGAGTGTCCCGTTGCTCTGCATCGAGATTACAGACACGTTCGGGTGCTCCCTGAGCGCCTGGACGAGCTCAACGCGGAAGGGATAGATGAGCGGCTCACCCTGGCCGTCGAGATGGGCCTCGAGGCCCCTCCCCTTTATCCTCGCGACCTCATCGAACCATTTCATCAGGTAGTCAACATCAACCACATAGTCGAGCTTCCTCGTCCTCGAATACGGCCCCTCATCAACGGAGCAGAAGACGCAGCTGAGGTTGCAGCCGCTCACGCCGCGAATTTGAATCAGGTTGGTCCCCCTGTCAATCAGGCCGAAGGCGTTGTATCCCAGGAGCGGGACGTCAAGTCCCTCGTGGATATAGAAGACCCTTCTGTTGGTGTAGCGGTTTCTCAGGATGGCGCCGAGGTTGTTCTGGATGTATATCGAGATGTACTGCTCGATGCCAGGGTAGTCCGTGTCGATGACCATGGCTCCGTTGCGTACCGTGATCTCCGGCTCAACACGGTACTTCCGCCGTATAATCCTCGCCAGCTCGCCCTTGTCGAAGTCCGCGTAGAGGGTCTCTCTCCAGACCAGCCTGATGCTCTCGCCGGCATCCTCAAAGGTGACGTGGGGAAGGTGAACCTCGATCATGTTCCGGGGTTTGGGACCATTCTTAAAAATCCGACGATGGATAAAACATCCCGACATGAGTGGGCCTCCAGGGGCGTCACTGCCCAAAGGTTTTTAAGGGAAGACCTGTTGGCATCATGCGGGCATGGAAACATTTTAATATTATTGAATTAAACAGTCTAACAGTGGACTAGTGTGGGTGATATGGAATGTGGGGAAAGATTGAGCATTATTTTGATGAATATCCAGTCAGGAAGCAGATAGCCAAGACCCTCCTCAAGTACGGCCTCAAGGTCTCCGATGACCTCAAGATCAAGGCCGGTGATATCGAGGTTCCGTACACCAAGATCGCCAAGGCCCTCGACGTGGATAGACGTGTCGTCAAGGAAACCGTCGGCATGATACTCAAGATACCCGAGCTGAAGGAGATATATACCAACCTCGAGCCGACGGTTCACATGAAGTACGTCGGCAGGCACGTCGGCTACGGCGTCATCGAGATAGAGCCGGAGCCGAGGGCCATCGGAATACTCGCCAAGATAGCCCTCAAGATAGCCGAGCGCGACATCAACATCGTCCAGGTCGTCGCGGAGGACCTGGAACTTTATCCCGAAGCGACCCTCACGATAATCACCGAGAAGCCCATCCCCGGCGACCTCATCAACGAGCTCTCCAAGCTTGAGGGCGTCAAGAGGATTTCGATATACTGATGGTTCGTTCCCATCCTTCTCATCTTTCATCATTTTGAATCCTGCGATTCTTGTTCCAACCTCCTCCGTCCGGAGCACAGGCATCCAGGACTCACTTTTCTAAACGCAATCCCTGTGGTTTCTTCATCCCCTCAGATGGAGATGGACAAACTGGACATATTGCTCCTATAAAGCGGTGCTCCATGAAGAACCCCTCTTGCCATTAAAGAACAAATCTGATGCCTTCATTTCAACCAAAAGTTTTAAACCTTTGTTATTCGCAGGTAAGGTTTATAAGTCAATGTTAAAAACCAAAGATTAGCTTCCCTTAACTCTGTTCGGACATGTCCACCAACCGCTGGAGGTTGATGATATGGGAGAAGCAAGCAAAATAAGCAGATACCTGTACACGGTGATCGTACTGTTCTTGATATGGCTGGCCATAACGGCTAGCCTGGACGTACAGGAGCTGGGATTCGGCCTACTGCTGTCGCTCATAGTCGCGGCATTCACCTACGAGATATTCACCACCAACGGCCTGGCGAACCTCCACCCCAAGAGGATAGCGTACATGATAGCGTACATCCCCTACTTCCTCTGGGCCATGATCATGGCCAACCTCGACGTTGCCTACAGGGTCCTCCACCCCAAGAGACCCATAAGGCCCGGAATAGTGAAGTGCAAAACCGTTCTCAGCAGCGATGTCGGAAAGCTCGCCCTGGCCAACTCGATAACGCTGACCCCCGGAACAATAACCCTCGATGTTGACGAAGATGAGTACTTCATCCACTGGATATGGGTTCCGGATGAGGCCCTGACCGAGAGCGAAGAAGAGCACGTTAAGGCCTCCTCCGAGGGAATAACCGTTCCCTTCGAAAAGTTCCTGAAGGTGATCTTCGGATGATAGGGATAAACATCTACCTCGCCCTGATAGCGATAGCAACGCTGCTCAGCGTGTACAGGGTTTTCAGGGGACCGACTACCGTCGACAGGCTCGTTGCGGTTGATATCATGACCACCATCACCGCTGGACTCATGGTGCTCTTCGCACTCTACTACGAGCGCATGATATTCCTCGACGTGGCCCTGGTCTACGCGATACTCGCCTTCGGTGGAGTCATAGCATTCGCGCGCTACATGGAGGGAGGACTATGAACGCTCTGGCTGCGATAGGGGAAGCCCTCGTCCTCATAGGAACGTTCTTCTACTTGCTGTCAGCCCTGGGTCTCATCAGGATGCCCGACGTGTACAACAGGATGCAGACCTCGACCAAGAGCGCGACCCTTGGAAGCCTCGGTGTCATGGTCGGTGTTGGCATCTGGGCGCTCGGTACCGACTTCGGAAGCGCGGCATGGCTCACCAAGACCGTGGTCATCGCGATCTTCCTGCTGCTCACCAACCCAATAAGCGCCCACGCCCTCATCAGGGCCGCATACAAGAGCGGCGTACCCCTCTGGGAGGGCAGCGTTGTCGATAAGTACCGCGAGCACCTGGAAGGTAAGGAGAGGGAGGAAGTTGAGGCCCCCGCGGCATCCGAAGAAACACCCGCTGAGGAGGGTGGTGAGGAATGAACGGCATAGCACTTATCGAGTACCTGATAGTGGGCATAATGATAATCTCCGCAGTGCTCGCCGTCGAGTGGAGGGACCTCCTGGCGGCGGCAGTTGGAATGGCGGCGGTGAGTCTATTCGCGTCGCTGCTGTTCTTCATGCTGCAGGCCCCGGACGTCGCAATGACAGAGGCTGCCATAGGCGCAGCGCTCAGTGGTGCGATATTCATCTTCGCCATCAAGAGAACCCAGCGCTTTGAGACCGAGGAAGAGGAGAAGCCCGGCTGGTGGGTGAGGTGGTGAAAATGCTCAAACGTGCGCTCGCGATAATTTCCCTGCTCCTCATAGGCTACTGGATTGCCCAGGGACTCGCCGGAGTTCCCTTCGGGCAGGACAGGATGCTCGTTGCCCAGTACTACCTTGACCACGTTAAGGAACAGACCGGCGCGGTCAACGCCGTCACCGCAATAGTCGTTAACTACCGTGGATTCGATACCCTCGGTGAGGTCACCGTTCTGTTCATAGCCTCAACCGGCGTGGGTGCTCTCCTCTGGAGGAGGAAGAAGCAGAGGACCGCCAAGACCGAGGGCTCGATAGTTCTCACGACCGGAACCAGGCTCCTCGTGCCGTTTGTGATGCTCTTCGGTGCGTACATCTTCATCCACGGACACCTCACCCCCGGTGGAGGATTCCCCGGCGGAGCCACCATAGCCACCGCGTTCCTGCTGCTCTACATGGCCTTCACCGCCTACGAGATACCCCACAAGGCCTTCGAGAAGACCGAGGGTGCGGTTGGAATGGCCTACGTGCTCGTCGGCCTCATAGGCCTTGCCATAGGTGGCTACTTCCTCTACGACTGGATATGGCAGGACTGGGGCTTCGGCGTTGACAACATCGGCAGGCTCCTCAGCGGAGGATTCATCCCCATAATCTACACCATCATCGGCCTCAAGGTCGGCACCGAGCTGAGCGGAATCATCGACAACATGGTCAAGGAGGAGGTGAGCGAATGATTTCAGTCTACTACTTCGGTGCCATCTCCCTCATACTGATAGGCCTCTACGCAGTCCTCGTTAAGAAGAACCTCCTTAAGATGCTCATCGGGCTCAGCATAATGGAGACCGGCGTGAACCTCCTCCTGGTCAGCATCGGCTACGTTGCCGGAAGGAGCGCGCCCATACTGAGCGAGGGAATCGGGCCAAACCAGGCCGTTGATCCGATTCCCCAGGCGCTGGTTCTCACGGCGATAGTCATAGGCGTTGCCACCACCGCCATGGCCCTTAGTGTCGCCATGATACTCCACGAGAAGTACGGAACCCTTAACGTTGAGGAGATAAGGAGGTTGAGAGGATGAACGGGCAGTACGCTTCACTCCTCATAGCATTGCCCCTCATAAGCGCCTTCTTCGTGCCCCTGATAAAGGGGGCCGGAAAGAAGGCCGTTAAGTACTACCTCATAGCCATCACCGCAGTCCAGACCGGAATCGCGGCGTGGATCTTCCAGCAGGTTTACACCACTGGACAGCCGATAATAGTCATGGCCGGCGCCTGGAGACCGCCCGTTGGAATCAACCTCTACATCGGCCACTTCGCGGCTCTCTTCGTGCTCATCGTTGCCGCGGTCAGCTTCATGATGGCAGTCTTCAGCCTCAAAGCCATCGAGGTCGAGCCGATAGACAAGTACGCCATGCTGTTCCTCCTGCTGATGCTCGGAGCCACCGGCATGATAGCGACGGGAGACATCTTCAACCTCTTCGTCTTCATGGAGATAACCGCCATCAGCGCCTACGCTTTAACCGCCTACAACAAGACCGGTGAGGCGGCCGAGGCTTCAATGAAGTACATCGTCCTCG
Organism: Thermococcus celericrescens; assembly: GCF_001484195.1. Lineage (NCBI taxonomy): Archaea > Methanobacteriati > Methanobacteriota > Thermococci > Thermococcales > Thermococcaceae > Thermococcus > Thermococcus celericrescens. The sequence goes on along the minus strand of NZ_LLYW01000018.1, from coordinate 89,039 downwards.
GAGGAATAGGCTCAAGCTTCTTCCTTATTGGCATAGCCTCATCTACGGCTCGCTCGGAACCCTCAACATGGCCCAGATAGCCCAGCTCGCCGGTAACATGAACGCCACCGTCGCCCAGGTCGGGCTGGCGCTTATAGTCTTCGGCCTGGCCGTTGAGGCCGAGCTCTTCCCGCTCAACGCCTGGGCGCCCGACGCCTACCAGGCCGCGCCGCACCCGATAACGGCCATGTTCTCGGCATTCGTCGTCAAGGCGGGCCTCTACGCAATGGCCAGGCTGCTTTACCTCATGCAGGCCGTCGAGAGCTGGGGTTCGGTCCTCAAGCTGCTCATAATAATGGCCACCCTCACCGTCTTCGTCGCCGAGTTCGCGGCGCTTAGGCAGAGAAACGTCAAGAGGATGATAGCTTACTCCAGTATAGCCCAGATAGGCCTTATAGCCCTCGCCTTCGCCCTCGGAACCCAGAGCGGTGTCGATGCAGGAGTCTTCCACATGGTGAACCACGCCATAGTCAAGGCCCTCCTGTTCCTCGCCGTCGGGCACGTCGCGGTTACCCTCGGCGGGGCGGAGATGGAGAGGTTCGAGGGCCTTGGAAAGAGGATGCCCCTGACCGCCTTCGCCATAACCGTCGGAGCGGTGGCCGCCGTGGGAATACCGCTGTTCAACATATTCTGGAGCAAGCTCAGAATCCTCCTCGCCGCCATCGGCGCGGACTACGCCTGGGCCGCCGCGGTCGTCCTGACGGCCAGCGTCGTCGAGGCGGTCTATTACTTCAGGCTGATACACACAATGTGGTTCGCCGGAGAGGGCGAGAGGATAAACGAGGGACTTGCCGTCAGCCTCATGCTGCTCTTCCTCGCGGCCCTCGTGATAGTCATAGGCGTTTACCCCGACTACGCCTGGAGCATCGCCCAGAAGGCTGGAAACGATATCTTCAATGTGGCCCAGTACATTAAGAACGTTCCACTGATGGGGGTGGGAGCATGATCAACGAGCTGCTTATCATCCTCCTCGCGCCCCTGATTGCCGGTGTCATCGCGTGGGCGCTTGACATCAGGGGTCTCAGGGAGGGAATCGGCATCATCGGTGCCGCCGTACCTCTGGCCATGCTGGCCAAGCTTTATTCAACCGTCCTCAGCGAGCCGGTCGAATACTCGCTCACCGTCAGCGGGTTCACCCTCCAGTTCCAGCTCAACACCATGAGCTGGTACTTCGCGGCCGTCGCTTCCCTCGTCGGCCTCGCGATGGCCTTCGGAATGGCCGTCACCTCCAGGGAGAGCTACGACTGGCTCTTCGCCCTGATGAGCTTCACAGGAGTGCTCGGCGTCTTCCTGAGCCAGGACTTCGTGGGCTTCTTCCTGCTCTGGGAGCTCATGACCTTTGCCAGCTTCATGATGGTGCTCAGGAGGAACAGGCACGAGTCCCTCAAGTACTTCGTGCTCAGCGTCATAGGCGCCTACGCCATGCTCATAGCCATTGGAATGCTCTACGCCAAGACCGGTGCCCTTGACTTTGCGTCCATCAGGCAGGCGCTCTACATGGACGCGGCCATGGGCACCATAACGACCAGGGAGATGGCGGTGATATTCGGCCTCTTCCTGACCGCCTTCGGCGTCAAGGCCGGTGCCTTTCCGCTCCACGTCTGGGCGCCGGGAGCCTACAGCGAGACCGACCAGAGCTACACCGCCTTCTTCAGCGGCGCCCTCAGCAAGGCCGGAGCTTACGGTTTCCTCCTGCTCTACATCCTCATGGGCTACAAGCTCTACGCCGCCTTCGGAACCTTCCACAACCACCTGGTCTTCGCGTACATAATCGCCTGGATAGGCGCCCTCACCGTCGTGGTAGCCAGCTTCCTGGCCGTGCTTCAGGAGGACATCAGGAAGCTCTTCGCCTACTCCTCCGTTGGCCAGGTCGGCTACATACTGCTCGCTTTCGGCCTCGGAAGCACCCTGGGATTCGCGGGAGGCCTCTTCCACGTGCTCAGCCACGCGGTCTTCAAGGGCCTCTTCTGGCTCGTGACCGCGGCGATAATCCTCCAGACCGGCAAGACCCAGTTCAAGGACATGGGAGGCCTTGCTGAGAAGATGCCGTTCACCTTCGCGATGGGCCTCATAGCGGTGCTGAGCCTTTCGGGAATCCCGCCGCTGGCGGGCTTCGCCAGCAAGTGGCTCATCTACGAGGCGGCCATCAGCGCCCACATGCCCCTCGTCGCAGGTGCAATATTCCTCGGAAGCGGCCTGGCCTTTGCCTACGTTGTTAGGTTCCTCTACTCCGTCTGGTTCGGTCAGAGGCCGAGCGACCTTGAGGACGTCAAGGAGGCCCCGCTTCCGCTCCTGATAGCCATGGCCATACTGGCCATCCCGAATCTGCTCTTCGGTGTGGCTCCGGGCCTGGTCACGGGGTACATAAACAAGATGCTCGGTGGAGAGGTCGTCGGCGGCGACTACTACAAGCTTGTTACCCCGACCGGAACCTACAACGCCCTGCTCGTGACGATAGTCCTCATGATAGGCCTCGCCATAGCCGGGCTGATATACCTCTACGGCGCAAAGGTGAGGAAGATAAGCGTGACCAACACCTACCAGTCCGGTAACCCGGTCACTGAGGAGTTCAACCTGAGCATCAGGAAGAACTTCTACAGGCCACTCGCCGAGGCCCTCGACTTCTGGCTCAAGAGGAGCTTCGACAGGTTCTACGAGAGGTTAGCGGGCATGGCGGAGGACTTCGCGGACTCTCTCAGGCAGGCGTTCTACAACGGAAACGTCCAGAGCTACTCATGGTATCTGGTGATAGTGCTCCTTATACTCGCGCTGTGGGGGGTGCTGTGAATGATAGACTGGAAACTCGTGCTTGAAGTCATAGGAATGCTGATATACGCCACCTTCATGGGCTTCATCTTCATGGGCATTGAGAGAAAGGCAATGGCCAGGATACAGAGGCGCGTCGGACCTCCGATATACCAGCCGATCATAGACACCCTCAAGCTCCTCGGCAAAAAGGAGAGCGTTACCCACGGCTTCATCTACGACTTCGGACCGATATTCGCGCTTGGGGCCAGCATAGCTGCGCTCCTCTTCATCCCCCTCGCCAACTTCCAGCTCTTCAGCGCCAACGCAGACCTCATCGTTGTCGCCTACCTCCTTGAGGTACCGATGCTCGGTATAATGCTCGGTGCGATGAGCTCGGGCAACCCGTACTCGGCGGTCGGTGTCCAGCGTGGTCTGCTCACCATGGTGGCCATGCAGCTGCCCTACGGCCTGGCGCTGATAGCCATCATCCAGCACTGGGGAACCTTCAAGCTCAGCGAGATAGTGGCCCTCCAGCAGACCCAGGGATGGAGCGTGCTGGTTCCCGCGCTGCTCCTCGCCCTGATAGTCTTCGACATAGTCTTCCAGGCGATGCTCGGACTGGAGCCGTTCGACATCATCACTGCCCCGGCGGAAATCTCCATGGGTCCGATGGTCGAGTACGGCGGCAAGCACGCGGCCATACTCTTCACCCAGCACGCGGTTCAGCTCTTCGCAGAGACGGCGTTCTTTGCCGTGCTTTTCCTCGGCGGAGCTAGCAACCTGCTTGAGCTGCTGGTCAAGCAGATAGCGGTGCTCTTCATAGCGATATTCGTGGCCAGCATCTACCCGAGGTTCACCATAGATCAGGCGGCCAAGTTCTTCTGGAAGTGGCCGACCATACTGGGAATAATAGCCGTGCTCCTGACGGTGTGAGGTGATGTGGATGAGCGAGAGGAAGAATGACGAGTTCATAAACTACGAGCTCCAGGAGTTCAAGCTCTTCGAGCCCCTGTTCAAGTGGGCCAGGAAGAAGAGCCTCTGGATAGTGGCCTTCTGTACCGGATGCGGCGGTATCGAGATGCCGCCGCTGGCCACCGCCAGGTACGACTTCGAGCGCTTTGGAATAATGCCCAACCCGGCACCGAGGATGGGTGACCTGTTCCTCATCACGGGCTACGTCACCCCGAAGACCCTCAAGAGGATAATCATAACCTACGAGATGATGCAGGATCCCAAGTACGTCATGATACACGGCTCATGCCCGATAAACGGCGGAGTCTACTGGGACTCCTACAATGTGGTCAAGCAGTTCGACAAGTACCTTCCGGTTGACGTTGCCATAGCCGGCTGCATGCCGAGGGCGGAGGCAGTCATGGACGGAATAATGGAGATAATGCGCAAGATAGAGGACGGAACCGCCGACGGCTGGAAGAGGTACAGGGAGAACTACGAGTACTACAGGAAGAATCAGGACGAACTGTTCGGTGAAGGATGGCGTGAGAAGGACGCCAGGAGGTGGCTGGCATGGATATGAACGAGAAGCCCAAAGTCGAGGAGAAGGTTGAGGAGCAGAAGCCCCAGGAGGTTCCGGAAGTGGAGGCTCCAAAACTCCCTGACACTAAGGAGGGGAAGCTGGTCGCAGAGGTGCTTGAGAAGGCCCCCTATGCCGAGGGCAACGTCAGACGCGAGAGGCGCGTTGAGTTCAAAGTCCCTGCGGACAGGATAAAGGAGTTCCTTGAGCTCGCGAGTGAGAAGTTCGAGATGCTCATCCAGATAAGCGTCGTTGACTGGCTCAAGGAGGGCGAGTTCGAGCTCGTCTACCAGCTCTGGAGCGTCAGTGAGAGTGTCCACGCATTCGTGAGGACGAGGATACCCAGGGAGAACGCAAAGATGCCGACCGTCATGGACATCTGGCCGGTCGCCGAGACCTACGAGAGGGAGGCCCACGAGTTCTTCGGCATTATATTCGAGGGCAACCCGAGGCTCGGTCCGTTCATCCTCGAGCCGAGGGAGTACGAGAAGCATCCGCTCAGGAAGGACTTCAACATGCTCGGCTACGTCAAGACTATCTACGGCGAGGATTTCGACAGATACGACGAGAGCAAGACCAACTACGTGATATGAGGTGAGGATAATGGCAAATTTGGAAGTCCCGAAGGAGCTTAAGAAAGAGGCAAAGGCACACGATATGTATCTTCACCCAATTGACAAGGATACCTACGAGCTGTTCTTCGGTCCGCAGCACATGGCGACCGAGAACTTCAGCATAATCCTCAAGATGGACGGCAACAGGGTGGAGAAGGCCATCGTCAACCCGGGTTTCCTCCACAGGGGATTCGAGAAGCTCGCAGAGCAGAGACCCTACTTCACCAACATCGCCCTGCTCCTTCGTATTTGTGTTCCAGAGAGCGATGTGCCGGAGAACATCTACTCCATGGCCGTTGATGAGATAGTCGGCTGGGAGGTTCCCGAGAGGGCCCAGTGGATAAGGACGGTAGTCCTCGAGATGGCCAGGATGAGCGCGTGGATGTTCTGGATAATGGGCTTTGGAAACGAGATAGGTCTCTACACCGCCGGCCAGTGGGCAGCTGCCTACCGTGAGAGGTTCATGCGCCTCTTCGAGGAGCTCACGGGAGGCAGGGTCTACCACATCTACACCGTGCCTGGAGGAGTCAGAAGGGACATACCCGGCGACAAGTGGCTCCGCCAGCTCAGGGACACCGTCGAGTACATCAAAGGCAAGATGAAGGACTTCGATGAGATACTCTTCGACAACTACATCACCTTTGAGAGGACTGAGGGAGTAGGAGTTATGGACAAGAGGTTCGCGCTGAAGCACGCCGTCACCGGTCCGAACCTCCGCGCTGTGGGTGTTCCCTACGACGTCAGGAAGGACGACCCGTATCTGCTCTATCCGGAGCTCGAGTTCGAGGTCCCGGTGCTCAAGGAGGGCGACAGCCTGGCCAGGATCCTTGTGAGGAGGTACGAGATGGAGCAGGACCTCTACATCCTTGAACAGCTCCTCGACATGGGACCGCCGAGCGGACCGTACATGGTGAAGGACGCCAGGCTCAAGGCCCTGCCGAGGTTCAAGCCGCCGAAGGGAGACGCCTACGCCCACGTCGAGAGCACGAAGGGAGACTTTGGCGCTTACGTCGTCAGTGACGGAACCCACAAGCCGTACCGCGTCCACGTCAGGGGACCGAGCCAGAGCCACGGTGTCACGGTGCTTGAGGAACTGCTCAAGGGAGCCCGCCTTGCGGACGTTCCGGTCATCCTGAAGACCCTTGACAACTGCCCGCCGGACATAGACAGGTGATGAAAATGGAGAGCGTTGAGAAGCCAAAGGTTAGGGTCGTCGGCGAGGAGAAGGTCAAGCTCAAGAAATCATTCGTCAAGCCGTGGATGGGCATCAAGTACCTCTTCAAAAAGCCGGTTACCATCAAGATACCCTTCGAGCAGATAGAGCCGGCACCAAAGTACAGGGGATTCCACACGCTGAACTGGAAGACCTGCGTCGGCTGTAACTTCTGCGGCCAGATATGTCCAGCCAGGGCTATAGAGATGACATGGATGGAAGTAGATGGCAAGATGGAGAAGAGGCCGCACCCGAAGGTGGACTACGGCAGGTGCACATTCTGCCAGTTCTGTGTCGACGTCTGCCCGACCGGTGCCCTTGACTTCACCGAGAACTACTACCTCACCACCGGCGGCCTGGAGGAGGACCTGGAGCTCTACGACTGGGTGCCCATAGACCCGAAGAAGGTCAAAGAGCTCAACGAGAAGTTCAGGGACTACCGCTTCCCGGTGGTCAAGATCGAGAAGCTGGAGGACGGTACACACATCTACCACCTCCGCGACGGCGACAAGATAGAGTTCAAGATACTCGGCTACGGTCTGAGGCCGCCCAAGAAGCCGACGCCGGCCAAGGCCCCTGAGAAGAAAGAGGCTGCCAAACCGGCCGAAAAGAAGGAAGCTAAGCCTACTGAGAAGGCTGCGGAGAAGAAGGGAACCGAGTGAGCGTTTTTTGTTATTCTCCCCTTTTCTATTCTCCCGGATCGCCGTACCGGTATCAGCCTCCCAGCGTAACCCTTTAAAGTTATAATCGCACACAACTATCGGAGGGAGGCAATGTGGCTGTGAGTCTGAAAAATGAAAAGAACTACGGGTTGATAGGTTCGGTTCTTGTGCTCGCCGGGGGATTCCTCGGGATAATCCCGTACATCGGGACGTTCATGGGGGCCATCTCCCTCGTCGGGCAGGTGCTTATTCTGCTCGCCCTCAAAGGGATAGGTGACAAGCTGGGAGACGACAGGCCCTTTAGGTACTACCTTTACTCAGTCATCGCTGGAATAGCCGGACTGATACTGGCCGCGGTTCTCGTTATAATCGGTGCCCTGTCCATACCATCGTTCGTTGAGAATGGGGACTCCGTATCCCTGGTTGGCATCAGCCTTCTCGGCACGGGATTGCTGGTGCTCCTGGCCGCGGCAATAGTCGGCATATACTTCACCATCAGGGCCTGGCGCGCTACGTACGAACTCACCGGCGTCGAGGAGTTCGATAAGACCGCCACGTGGCTCATGTGGGGTGCGATACTGGCGATAGTCGTCATTGGCCTCGTCCTGCTCCTCGTCGCGGCGGTGTACCAGATACTGGCCTTCGCCAACCTTCCGGAGGAGCTGGAGCGTTCAAACGAATCCGGAACACTGGTTATTTCCTGATGCATTAATTTTTTTAAGAGTTGATGTTGATTTCATATATGGTGGTACAATGATAGTAAGGGTTGAACGTGAAAGGGAGATGGGAATGTGGGGGCTCCTCCTGGCCCTAGTCAGCGGCTTCATCCCGTACATTGGAGCGATACTCTCCATAGTGGGCTTCATCCTCGTTCTCATGGCCCTCCACGGCATAGGGGATAAGTTCAACAACGGCAGACCCTTCAGGAACTATCTCATCGGTGCGGTCTTCAACGTCATGGGCCTGATAGTTCTCGTGATCTTCGTCCTCGGCGCCGTTGGCTTAACATCGCTCCACGAAAGCTCAACCTTCCACGGGGAGGGCGTTCAGATGGTCACCCCCGGAGAAAACGCAGAGTTCATAGAAAACGGGGATGAGGCCTCACTCGGGCTTATCCTGCTGGGGGCCTTTACGATGCTGGTCTTCATCGCCCTCGGAGCCTACTTCAAGAGCCGCGCCTGGGCGGTGATGTACGAGATAACTGGGGTTAAGGAGTTCAATGACGCCTCGACTTGGATGAAGTGGGGTGCTGTAACTTTAATCGTCATCGTGGGCGCAATACTCCTCCTTATCGGTAGGATAATGGCCATCATGGCCTTCAGTAAGATGCCGAAGGAGATTGAAACGGGACAGGCAGAGGGCCCAGTTCTGGTCGCCTACTGATTTTCTCTTCTTTTTCAGACAATAAAAAGAGAATCAGAGGAGCCTGTCGAGCACTATCGCTGTGAGCGCTCCGACCGCCATTCCAGACTCAAGGATGCTGGCGACTATCTTCGGGAAGGCCGCCAGGAACTCCGCCGGGAGCTGGGGCGCGCCGAGGCCGGCTATCAGTGCGGCGGCCAGTATCAGCGTGTTCCTGTCGTTGAACTCGACCCTCTCCTTTATCAGCCTCAAACCTGTGACGCTTATCATTCCGTACAGTGCCAGGGTCAGGCCGCCAAGAACCGGGGCTGGCATTGAGGCGAGAACCCCTCCGAACTTCGGAACCAGGGAGAGGAGGATCAGAATAACCGCCCCTATCTGCACCACGTACCTGCTCCCTACCTTCGTGAGGGCCACCACGCCTATATTCTCAGAGTAGCTCGTCGTTCCACACGCGCCGAGGAGGCCAGCTATCGAACAGGCCAGGCCTTCGCTGCCGATTCCCCTTGCTATGTGCTTGCCCGTTATGTCCGAGCCCGTGACGGTGGCTATCGCGTGGTAGTCCCCGACGCTCTCTATGATGCTCACCATGAAGGCGAAGAGGAGCAGGACTATCGCCGTGGTGTCGAATATCGGCTCGCCCCACGGGAAGGGCCTTGGGACGCTCACGATGGGCAGGCTCTTTACGAGCCCGAAGTCCGTGAGGCCGAGGGGAACGCTCACCAGGTATCCCACGGCTGCCCCCACAACGACCGGCATCGCCTTTAGACTTCCCTTCGCCCGCAGGGCAACGAAAACCGTCGTGAGGAAAGTTATGACCGCGACCAGGGTTGCCCTGGCGATGGTTCCCCCGGATGGGTCTGCGTAGAAGTTGAAGAAGTTCTTTATCGCAACGTCGGCCAGGCTGAAGCCTATCAGCGTTATCGTGACGCCCGTGACCAGCGGAGTGAAGAGCTTCCTGACCTTCCCGATTATCCCGAGCCATCCGATGGCGGCCTCTATCAAACCCCCAACGATTAGCGCACCCTGAACCGCAGCCATTCCGAGGCTCGAGCCAATCGCTATGAGGCCTGGAATAAAGGCGAAGCTTGAGCCCTGCACTATCGGGTAGCGGGAGCCTATCGTCGTCTGGAGCAGCGTTGCGATGCCCATCGCCAGCAGAACAGCCTGTATCATGAGGGCAATCTCAGAGCCGCTCAGACCAACGGCGCCCCCAACGACCAGGGGCACGGTGACGGTGGCACCGAACATCGCGAGAACATGCTGAAGGCCAAAAACCAAAGCCTTTGAAGGTTCAACCTTATCCTCGATTCCAACCTTCAGTACCGGTCCTTTCATGGTTTCCAGGGTTTCCATTGAAGCCCGCTCAAGCTGTGTAGGAGTTTGTTTAAAAAGTTTTCGGAGAAGGAAAAAATAAACATACTTATGTCAATCACCAGCCCTGAACCTTCGTCAGAACCTCGTCCGGAACCTTACCATCCTCCACGTCGGCTATCGCCCGCTCCAGCCTGTCGAGGCCCTCCTCGAGGAGTTCCTCCTCTATCGTGAGGGGCGGCTGAATCCTCAGCACGTTGCCCTGCAGGAACGCCAGCACGAGTCCGAGCTCGTAGGCGCGCCAGACGACCTTCCTGGCCTCCTCGTAGGCCCTCGCCTTGGTCTCCCTATCCTTAACGAGATCAACGCCGAGCATCAAGCCGAGGCCGCGAACGTCGCCGATGAGCTCGTGTTCCTCCTTCATCTTTTCGAGCCTCTTTCTAGTGTACTCCCCAAGCCTCTCCGCCCTCCTGAGCAGGTCCTTCTCCTCTATCTCCTCGATAACCGCCAGGGCCGCCCTGCTCGTCACGGGATTGCCGCTGAGGGTGAAAGTGTGTCCAAGCGACGGGAGGGAGTCCATGACGTCGGAGCGCCCTATTATCGCGCTTATGGGCAGTCCACCGCCGAGGGGTTTGGCTATCGTTATGACGTCGGGCGTGACCCCGAAGTGCTCTATCGCGAACCATTTGCCTGTTCTCCCCATGCCGCTCTGAACCTCGTCCACTATGAGGAGAATTCCGTGCTCGTCGAGGATCCTCTTGACCCTCCTGAAGTAATCCTGCGGCGGAACGACCATTCCGGCATCGCCCTGTATCGGCTCGGCGAAGAGAGCGGCCGTTCCTTTGGCGTAAACCTCTCCCTCGAACTTCTCCTTAATGTAGGAGACGCACTCCATTTTGCAGGTCTTTGGCTCCTTCCCGAAGGGACAGCGGTAGCAGTTGGGGTACGGGATGTAGTGGACACCGCTCAGCTCACCGACTATGGAGCGAACCTCGAAGTCGAGGCCCGTTATACTCATCGCGCCGTAGGTTGCCCCGTAATAGCTCCTGAGGTAGCTGAGTATCGTTCTCCTCCGCGTGTAGGCCCTCGCGAGTTTTATCGCCCCATCGTTGGCGTCGCTTCCGCTCGTACCAAGGCTGACCTTCGGACTATCAATCGGTGCTATCTCGGCGAGCTTCTCGGCCAGGAGGAGCGGCTCAACCGGGAAGCCGTAGATAAACGTGAAGTGGATCAGTCTGTCTGCCTGCTCCTTTATCGCCTGGACAACGCGGGGGTTGTTGTGGCCGACGTTCTGAACGGCGGCATCGCTCAGGAAGTCTATGTACTCCCTGCCCTCAATGTCCCAGACGCGGGCGTTATCCGCCTTAACACCCACTATCGGGGCGTAGGTGACGCGCGCTGACCTCGGAAAAACCCTTGAATAGCGCTCCAGAACTTCCTCCTTGTTTCCGGGATAACCCATGTTCCCACCGTATGCTATACGCGCTTGGAATTAATAGCAATTTCGCCAGAATTTTGCTAATTTCGTAGAAAAGGTTAAAAGAATAGCGAAATATTGACAAGAATTGGGGTGAGAAAATGCGGACTAGTGAGCACCTTGACGAACTGGACAGGATGATACTCCACATCCTCCAGGAGGACGGGCGGGCCAGCTACTCCGAGATAGCGAGACGCCTCAAGGTGCCGGAATCGACGGTCAGGCTCAGGGTAAAGAAGCTCGTCGAGAGGGGTGTTATAAGAAAGTTCTCCGCGCTCATAAATCCCTTCAAGGCGGGCTACTCGATAGTGGCTTTCATAGCGGTCGACGTTGAGCCGAGCAGGGTCAAGAAGGCCGCGGAGGAGCTGAGCAAACTGCCGGAAGTGGATGTTCTCGGAATCGCCACCGGAGCGCACGACATACTCATGCAGGTGACCGTCAAGGACCTTCAGGAGCTCGAGAGCTTCCTCATAGAAAAGCTGGGAAAAATAGAGGGGTTGAGGAGCACGGAAACGTCAATCCTGACGAGCGTGAGGAAGTGGGGCTACGCGAGGGTGTTTTAGGTCACCCTCTCGAGCCCACCTTTTTTGACTATGTAGGTGTCCTCGTGCTTTACCGCTCCCTCCGGAATCATGAGGGGCGGGTGTATTATCGTAAGAACCATGTTCTCCTGGACTTTGGTGGCCCTCTGCGGGACGATGATAGTGGTTATAGGAGGCTCCTCGATTAACAGGCCGACGCCGTGGGTGTAGCCGGCTATGTAAGCTTCCCCAAAGCCCCTCTCCCTGAAGAAGTTCGCGAGTTTCTTCTCGATGGTGTTCAATGCAACGCCAACCCTCGTCTCCTCAAGTGCAATCCTGTACGCCTCCTCCTTAACCTCGATGGCTTCCCTGACCCTTTCGCCCGGCTCTCCTACAACGAAAGTCCTGGCCATGTTCGCGTAGTAGTGGTTCCAGTCGGCTCCTATAACGACGGTAACAATGCCATTTTCGGGGACCCTGAGGTCGCGGAAGGGCTCGGCGTGAGCCCTCGGCGTCGTTGAAACGTAAACCTTCGGGTCTTCACTGCCACTGAGCATGAGCTCCCTTACGACTTCAGCCGCTATCTCCAGCTCGCTGAGGCCCGGCTTTATGACCTCCTCGGCGACCTTCATGCCCCGCCCTGCGATTTTTCCAGCTTTCCTGATGTTGTCTAGCTCCCAGTCTTCCTTTATCATCCTCAGCCCCATCGTGAGGTCGAGGATGTCCACTATCTCGATGGTCGGGTTGAGGCGCTCGAATATCTTGAGGAATATGAGGTAAGCGTCGCGCTCTACCCCGAACTCAAGGCCGACCCGTTCCATGCCGTTCCTGTGGATCCAGCTCACGACGCCAGCCATCAGGTCCTCTACCTTCTGGAACTCCACGACGTTCTCGATCCAGCTCTTCTCCCTGAAAAGCTCGGCTTCACCTTTAACAACGTAAACCACTGGCTCTCCCTCGGCCGGGATAAGGAGACTCGGCCGGAGCCACTTGGTTCCGGTGAAGTATATGAAGCTGGAAAGGGTTCTTATCACTGCCCCGTCTATCTCGTTCTTCCTAAGGAGTTCCTGAAAGCGCTCCACACGTCTTTTGAAAATTTCGGGATTCCCACGCATTTACATCACCTTGATAACGAGGAATGCCATGTCAAGGCTTCCCCCGTTGGAAACCGCATGCGGCACTTCCTTCGGGAGATATACGGCGGTTCCCTTCTTAATCTCTGCCCTTTCGTCGCCGACCTCCACGATGCCCCTGCCCTTGAGGACGTAGAGGAAAGCATCAACCGGCGTTGTGTGTCTCTTCAGACTCTCTCCCGGTTTCAGGGTTATGTAAAATATCTGGGCACTTTTCTCATCCATCAGCTTTCTCACATCCACTCCGTGTGGGTTGTCCACCCGCGGGGCGTCCTCAACTCTAACAACGATCATCTCAATCCCTCCAGTCGAGCAGTCTCTTCTCGCCCTCGATCTTCTTATATGGCTCGATGTCCATGGTAATCTCCAGCGTTCCCAGGTAGTTCCCGTTTTTGTCAAAGAGGGGCACGTATTTGATGTAAACGTACTTCGGACCGAGCCTGAGCCAGAAGGTTGCCTCCTTCTTCCTGCCCTCCTTGAAGGCCTTGAGTATCTTGTTGACGATGTGAACGCTCTTGGGCGGGTGGCAGAGCTGGACGGGCCTCCCGAGCACGGAGGGAGTTCTGGCGAATATCCTTTCGCCGGGCGAGAAGAAGCGAACGCGGTCGTCCTTGTCTATGAAGGTCACGTCAACCGGCAGGGCCTCAAAAATCGCTTTAAGCTCTTTCAGGCTGAGGAAGCCCGTTCCAAGATCTATATCGCCCTCCCTCAGGAGCCGGCTCTTGTCGAACTCCAGCGGCCTGCCCTTCAATGCCTGCTGAACCTCCTTTGGAAGGTTCAGAAGCTCCTCAACGCTCAGTTCGGGATTGATTTCCCAGGGATGGAGCGGTTTAACGTCCTCGCCGGGATCCCAGGCGGGCGGGTCGACCTTGTAGTAGCCAATCTCATCCTCCTGCTGACGGATAGCTTTCCACTCGCCCTCGCTCAGGAGAGCTTTAAGGGTCGGGTAGTAGATGTTGTTCTCCCTGAAGACCATGTCGCTCAGCGCGAAGGAGGCCTCGCCCGCCTTTTCCTTAAAGCGCTCGACGAACTCTTCCCAGGGCATCTCGTCCCTCTTCCTCAAAAGCTCTGCAAGCCTTTTTATCATGAACCTGATTTCGTCATGCTTCGTCCAGAGAACTGTTGCTATCGCGGTCAGACCTCTGCGCTCAATGTAGGGGAAGGTGAGCATCTCCTCCCGATTGTAGTGGGTGAAGCCAACCCTCTTGAGGTTGCCAACGAGCTCCTCCAGAACGCCGAGTATTTCCTCCCTCATGCGCTCGTCCTTGGTCGTTGCTAGGGTTCTTGCGTAGAGGTTGAGCATCTCGGAGTCCTTCATTATCTCCTTGTTTTCGAGGTAGAGCGTCTTGAGCGGATGCCCGTCGGGAAGGTCTTTCTCCTCAAGTTCCTCCGTTCCCTTAACGGCTTCCCTGAAGAGTTCGACGTGCAGGTCACACATCTTCGCTATATCCTTGGCCGAAATTCCTTCCTTCACGAGCTCCTGCTCTATGATTGGAATCTCAAGGGGCGAAATGCCGCTCAAAACTTGGCGGAATTCTTCCTTGAGCTTATTAACGTCCTCTCCCTCATGAATTCTGAGAAGGAGTTTCTTCAGCTGCTCCTTCTTGTATTCGCGATTGTTCAGCAACTCAGTCATTTTCATCCCTCCCTAACCTTGTTTATCAGCAGGTTCGTCAGCCTGACGAGTTCGTTATAATCACCCATCCCGGGCCTCGCGTGGACGTCAAGCGTACCCAGGAGCTCGAGGTTTAACCCCTTCAGAACTTCGAGGAGAGCCTCATTGCTCTTCCCGTGCCACCCATGGGAGCCGATTATCAACGCGTACCTGGCCGGCGGCCTGAGGGCTTTTACGAGGTATGCGGCATGAACTGCCAGGGGGTGGGCCCCTCCAAGTACGGTGGGCGCGGCGAGCACTATTGCCCTCGAATCCACAAGGTCTTTGGCTATCTCCCCTATGTCCGAGTTCACAAGGTTGTAAACGACCACCTCTATTCCCTCGGCAGTTAAGCGGGCCGCGAGTTCCTTCACGATCCTCTCGTTGGTGCCGTACATGCTCACGTAGGCTATGAGCACCTTCTCCCGCGTTTCACCGCCGCTCCACCGCTCATAAGCTTCAATTATCCTCCCAGGGTTCCTGTATATGGGCCCATGGCTCGGGGCGATCATCTCTATCTCAAGTCCCTCAATCTTCTGAAGTGCTTTTCTCGCCATGACCGAGAAGGGCATTATTATCTCGCCGAAGTATCTCTGGGCATGTGTCAGGAGGTCTGGCACATCATCATCGTAAAAGCCCCTTGCGAGGTGGGCCCCGAAGAAGTCGCAGGTAAACAGTATTTTATCCTCCACGAGGTAGGTGAACATGGTCTCTGGCCAGTGGAGCCACGGGGCCTCTATGAACAGCAGCGTCTTTCCACCGAGGGAGACCTCATCACCGTCCTTCACGACCATGAGCCTGTCTTCCGGCACATCATAATAGGCCCTCGCTATGTCCGCACCCTTCTTCGTCGCAACCAGCACGGCCTTTTCATTCCTCTCCAGCAGGTACGGAATCGCGCCCGAATGGTCGGGTTCGGCGTGGTTCATAACTATGTAATCAATATCCGCCACGTCCGCTATTTCGTTTATCTTCTCCTCAAGCTCACCCTCAAAACCGGGGTTCACCGTGTCTATGAGGGCGGTTTTCTTGCTTCCCACGACCAAGTAAGCGTTGTAGGAAGTCCCCTGAGGCAGGGGAATGAGGGCATCGAAAATTTTCCTGTCCCAATCCTTGGCCCCCACCCAGTGGACACCACTGGTTATCTCAACGGTTTTCATAATATCACCTTCATGACGAGTGTCATACTGGGTACTTTTAAGCGTTTCTGGGCAGATTTGCCCAACAACCTTTATATGTCGCGTGTCATAGGGGGGAACGGTGATGGAAAATGATGCTCGATGTCCGTGGATTACAGCCTCCCCAGCCGGCGGTTATGATAATAGATGCCCTGGGAAAGCTCAAGGTCGGGGAGACGCTCGAAGTCATAGGCGACAAGCCCTTCGTTGACATGCTGGGAAAGCTTGAAGAAGCCGGTTACCGGGTCGAACTGAAAGAGGTTGGCGGGGCATTCGTGCTCAGGATAACCAAGACCGAGAACTCCAAGGAGCTTACGATGGAGGTCAAGGAGTGCGACGATAAGCTTGAGGAGATAACGGAGGACACCAACGTGGCGAAGCTCCTCAAAGCTTACCCGGAATCTCTCAGGATACTGGTCAAGTACGGCTTCTCGCCCCTTGAGAATCCCGAGATGAGGAAGACCCTCGCGAGGACGATAACCCTGAGGCAGGCAAAGAAGCTCATTGGAATGAGCGACGAGAAGTTCAAAGAGATGATGGAAGAACTGAAAGGGCTGGAAGAAGGTAGATAGTTCAGTTCAAAACATTTCCATTGAGGTTTATTTGTTTTTTAGTAATCTCAACCTACGATGGATTTATTTTTGTTAATCATTAAAGCCACCAAACTTTGGCGAGGCCGTTACCTTTTCCTTCCGAAAGCCTCACCCTTTAGGGCGGGGATGCAGTGTTCGGAAATTCAGCCCTTTAAACCGAAATTCTTTTAAACTTTGGTGGTTAATACGGCCTTGGAGAGGCCAAAGTTAGAACCCGATGAGATGAGGGGTTTGAGTGTCCCCTTCGGCCTGAAGGGGAGTGGACGCCGATAGGCGTCCTTTGAGAACTGCCCGCTTGGGCAGTCAAAGACTGGAGATTGGCCTCTAAGCCATAACCCCAATCCGGCTTTAGCCGGTAGGGGTAATGGGGGCAAGACCGTCCCCTTGGGCCGAGCCGAAACCGGCAACGGGAGTAGGGGATGAGTTGCCCATAAATCTCCCTGCCATTGGCGAGGAGTTAATTCGTTGGAACCCTCGCCGTTCACGGCGGGGAGGAGGTCAGCCGCTCAATATGGTTCAGCCCCTGTTTGAGCTTTAAAGTATTCCTCGGCCCTCTTGATTAAGAATTCGTTTTTAATTTTCTTTCCAATACGCTTGAAGATCAATGTGGTTATGTCCCCGCCGAACCATGCTTTGTCTTCAATTAGCTCTCGGTAGCCCTCCTCATCGGTTAAATCGCTTTCTCTTACTGAAACAAGTATTTTATAACTATCCAATCTCTTGATTAGGACATACTCTTCCTCCTCCCTTCCGGGTCTTTCAATCAGCTCGTAGAGACCGTCCTCCAAGTCTAAGAGTTCTTTCTTCACTATGGTAACGTCCGAAGGAACGATTTCAAGCTTTTTCCTTTTCACAGTCTCAACTAACCATTCGTAGAAAAGAAACTGGTTGTTTTCTTCAAAGCCTGCATCTCTGAGGTCGTGGTCGTCCGTGTAACCACAGATGAGGACCGCCCCAACCCTCATCAGCTTTCCGAGGAACTTCATAAGTTCGGGGCTCAGGACGAACAGCCACCTGCCGGTGGAGACTCCAATCTGGAGGAGCGTCATGTTCTCCTTTGAGTACGTTTCAACCTCAAGCCAGTCAAAGGAATCTTCCTCGGTGGTTTTCAGCTCGTAGTGCAGTTCTCCCACTGCAACCAGCCTAAATCCCCTCATATCAAAGATGAACTTCAGGTGCTCTTCTCGTCTTTCCCGCTGGTACGCGAGTTCGCGAGTGTACTTGAACTCGCGCGAGAGCTTCTCAAGCACTTCTCCCCAAGGCTTATCAAACACGGCGACAACATAATACGTGGTTCCCATATCACTCCCCCCATGATTAATTCATAATGAAAAATAAAGAAACAGATTCAGTCGAATTCTGAAGCTAGGTAACGCACTTCAACGTCCACACCAAACCGGGACTTTATCTCCTTTGGCAGGTACTGGGTGTAGTAATAGTAGTCCCTTATGTTCTCAATGCCTCCAGCATAGTACACCTCAATCTTTCTGATTCCCTTATTGATGGCGTACTCAGCGTACTTTGCAAGCTGTTCCTCGCTTATTTTATGTGCGTTTCTCTTGCACTCTATCAGCACGGTCTCCGACCCCTTCTCCGCGATTATGTCAATCTCAGTGTTTTTATCAATTGATGTTATCACTCTCTTCTCGACTTCCCTTATCGTCCACCCGTTCCTCTTGAGGTGGCTGACGACCTCAGCCTCATAAAGGGCTCCTGACTTAATTTGGCCTCTCGCTAATTCCTGATTAATCTTGCTGATAATCTCGCGCCCTCCGTGTTTAACGCTGCTTGCATCGTTAAGTACTTCTTCAAGCTTCTCAACGTCCCAGTCTCGGCGAATAACCTCCTTAAATGCATTCTTGTTAGTTAACCACCTCCTGATCCTTTTGAGGCTATTAACAACCTCATCAAAGTCCATGCCACGCCTTTTTACGTATTTCTCGCCTATCTCCTCGAGGTACTGCTTGCCCAGTTCATTTACGACCCACCTGGCGTTTTCTCTGCTGACTTTCGTGAATTCCCTAACCATTATTTTACGTCCCAGGTAGTCCTTTACGATGCCCATTGAAAATCTGGATATTTCGTCCCCGTCCTTCGCGAGTATCTTGATCCCCCATTTCCCACCGCGAACGATGTCTGTTGGATCTGGAGCAAGAATAGTGGATAGTGCATCATACGCCATTGCTGCCTCAGGAGAGACGTAATGTTCGATAGCAAGACTTAACGCATTGTCCACGAGGATTGCACCTATTATCAGGACAATTCCCGGAACAGCCTGGGGCTGGACCTCATCTCCTGGCCTTTTTTTCCGGACTGAACTCCTGCGGAACCGTTACGGTGCCGTTCACCGTTCCATTAACGAGACTCGCTGTAGCGCTCGCACCGCTGAACGCCAATCCCAAAATCAAAACCCCGAAGAGCAGGGCAAGGATTTTCTTCCACACCTGCCGGACCCCCAGATATGTGCACTGGATAATTACGCCAGAACCTTAAAAAGTTTACTGTGCAAAGTTTAACAAGCTCATGATGATAGAATTTAAATCAAACTTTCAAAAGTTCAGAAAAATACAACCCCAACAAACGGGGCACCTGAGGGGGACAAGGTTTATATTCAAGTTTTGCCTTGAAATTATTGCAAGTAAAAACTTGAAAAGGTGATCGGAATGGGAAAGCTGGCCGTTATTGAAGCTAAGGGCACCGAGAGGCTGAAGCGCGGTTTTGCCAAGATGGTGAAGGGCGGCGTCATAATGGACGTCACCAACCGCGTCTTTGGTAAAGCAGTTGCCCAAGGGTATAATCTCATCCCCGTGCTTGATGGCAATGGTTAGAGCATCCGCAGACACCTCACCCCTGAGAGCCTCCTCCCAGCCAAAGAAGATAAAGGAGAACGACATGAGCTCACCTCCTTCTTTTCCCTATGTCATCCGAGCTACCTATCGAGCGAGAGCATTTCAATTGACCTGTCAATGTGCCTTATTGTGGCCTTGGCCAGGGATGAACGAATATCAATACGATCGATTAGGACATTTATTGAGTCCCTCCCTGCAATGAGAATGTCCAAAGCAAACCTCGTGAACTCTCTTTCCCCCATCCTGTAGACCCTGCCATTGTCGAAAATCCAAATCAGAGAGTTTCCACTCCTTAAAAGTACCGCATGAAGGGCGGGGTCAAAGGCTCCAAAGTCCATGTCCACGTAGAGTTTGACCTTTGCTCGCGTTCTCCTTGCCCAGTCGGGGAGCTCTCCAATGGGCTTCAGCACGTCCTCGGGAACCATCCTGCCGTCTCCTGCAGGCGTTTTAACTCCCGGTCCTCCAATGAACTTTCTGAACTCGTTCTCCTTTTCGAGCGCGTATAAAATTCCAGCTATGAAGTTTCCAAGAAAGCGGGGGAAGCTTACGGTGGTGGAGAGAACATTGATGTTCCTAGGAACCCCAGTTAGGAGTGAGTGGTTCTCAATCCAGTGACCTCTGAGCTCCGGCAGGTGGTGCTTGAGAACATTATCGAAGTCAAAAAGTACCTCTGTCCACTCCAAAAGCTCGTCCACGCTTTTAGCGGTTGAATCCAGCGTTTTTGTGGCATACCAGTACCAGTAAATTCCTGGATTGGCACTATGCCGAACCATCATACTTTCCACCAAACATACTTTTAGGACAAAAATAAATAAAAACGATGAAGTCATCCCTTTGTAACTGGAAACGCCGTAATGACCTTCCACCGGCTCTTGCCTATACACTGAATCACGACTCTCAGTTTAACACCTAATTTCGGTTGGTATTTTTCTATTGCTATCCTTTTTAAATCGGTTCTGCTCTCGGCACAATTAACCTCTCCATTTTCGATAGTGTCTTTTATTAGTTTTAATAGTTGCTTTGCAGTTAATTGTTCAAACTTTGATTTTAGTGGGTGGCTATCAACCAAGATGTGGGCCTCGATTATATGCTTCGCACTTTTCTCCGTAATTATGACTTCACCGGGTTTGCAATTGACGCTTCCACACAAGCTTCTGGCATTATAGTATGCTCTGAATGTCTTGTATTCTTTGGCAAACCCTCTTGCAAGTTTCTTAGCTTTGTTAGCATCCCATCCGTTGAGGTATGCCTGTGCGAGGAGTTTGCCGTATTCCTTCGGGCTGAATAAGTCCTTAACAGCCTTGACTTCGTCCCTGGTTATTGTTATGACTGACTTCACTATGACGGTTTCCTTCTTTAGACCGCCCCATTTTTTCTTTACGTAGCCATATCCGATCTCTACTTTGGTACCCCAGAAGTTCTTGCTCTCGATTCCCTTTGCAAGTTCCTGCCCGTTGTATGAAATTCTGTCTGGAAGTTCTTTATAGAACGCTTCAGTGAACTCACTAACAGGTTTGGAGTACAAATATTTTGAAATTGCCAACGCAACTCCACCTATAACCACTAGCCATCCTATGCCCGGAACAAATCCACCGAAGAAGTTTTCTACTACAATCCCAGCACCAGCATTCTCAGGCTGAACTTTATCTCCTGGTCCCTTCTCCGGACTGAACCCTGGAGGAAGCTTTACAGTACCATTCACTGTCCCGTTGACAAGGCCCGCCGTTGCACTGGCTCCACTGACCGTCAGTCCCAAAATCAAAAAGCCAAAGAGCAGGGCGAGGATTTTCTTCCACATCTCCAAACACCTCTACGAGTTTTCAATGGATAATAAATCCAGGACTTTAAAAGATTTACTATTGTAAGTTTCATACTGTCAGGATAACTGGGGCATCACCCCCTGAAGCCATTCAGTCACATCACCTGGAGGAGCACCGAATCTAGAATGCTCCCTAACAAAATTATACCAGAATGCGAACAGGAAAATAAATCTGTGAACTCTCCTCCAGTTTTTACTCCGGAAATTATTCCAGAAACGCTTCAACCTCTCCTTCAACGTCCTGAACCAGCGCCCAATACTGTTCCTCGGCCCGAAAGTCACATGCACGTAATCCAACCCCAGAGTATTAAACGCTGACTTGTACCACGGGCCACCATCAACCAGAAAAACCGGTTTATTAACGCAGGACTTTAACACAGTGCTAATGAAATCCCTGGCAGTCCACCAGTTCCGGGTAGTCGTAATCCAGACTGCGAGAACTCCCTGCTCTCAACGTCAATAGCGGCCCAGAGGTATCTTTCCTGCCCGTTGATTTTTATTACAGTCTCGTCAACCGCGATGAAATTCCGCTGTTTTCTCACTGCAAGCGTTTTCGGTAAGTAAACTGCTTCCGCGAGTTTCTGGACTGTTTCCCAGACTGTTGTGTGGCTGATTCCGAGAATCCTGGCGACTTGCCTGTAACTGAGGCCTTTTAAGTATAATTCCACTGCCCTGATTTTCTTCTCCACCGCGATTTTGTTTCGGCGAAAAGGTTTTAAGGCTGAAAACACCCAGTAAAGAGCGATTCCAGCCTTCATAAGTCATCCCCTTTTTACCGAAGACTCTCCAGAAACTTAAACCTAACGCCCAACCGCTTATCCTGACAGTATGGTAAGTTTAACAAAACAATGAAAATTGAATGTAAAATTCAACTTTGGAGAGAAGACGATCCGCTTTTACCCTTTTCTCAATTCTTTAATTCAAGAATTGCTCTAACGGTTCTCAATTGGGGTGGTAAGGAAGAGAAAAGATCGGGGCCGGTTCCCATTCAGAGTAGAGCCGTTATCGTGTTTGGCCCTTATCAGACTCGCCAGAAACTTCGCCCACCTGCGCTTTGAAGTATTCTTCAGCCCTTTTGACGAGGAACTCATCCTTAACTCTCTTTCCAATCCTCCCGAAGATCACGGCAGTCATGTCCTGGCTGAACCATGCTTTGTCCTCAAGGAGTTCCCGGTAAGAGTCTTCATAAGTCAAATCACTCCCCCACACCGAGACGAGGATTTTATACCCGTCCAAGCTTTTTATGAGAACGTACTCCTTCTCTTCCATCCAAGGTATTTCAACAAGTTCGTAGAGGCCGTCCTCGATGGGGAGCAGGTTGTCCTTCACGACGGTAACTCCAGAAGGAAGAATTTCAAGCTTCTCATGCTTTAGGGCTTTCTCCAGCCACTCATAGACGAGGAACTGGTCCCACTCTCCAAAAATCTCCTCAAACCTTTCACTCCCGTACACGTAACCTGTAATAATCACTGCTCCGGCGTTCGTTAACTTCTCAAAGAATTCCACCAACTCCTTACTTGAGACATCCCAAAATTTACTTGTACAGGTTCCAAAGTCAACGATTGTTATTTCACTCTTTGAGAACACTTCAATCCAGAAGCCGACACCGACGTACCGCTCGGGTCTTATTGTCTTCAGGATTATATTCTTAGTCTTCCCTTTGAACACTAATTTAAATCCTCTTGTGTCATAGTGTTCATACCACTCATCCAGACCATGCTCCGTGTCTTTAACGAGCCCAAACTGCCTATCTAATTCATCAACAACCTCCTTCCAAGGCCTTTCAAACACCGCAACTACATCATAACAATCACCCATGGCGTCACCCCCTTCAATGTAAATAATTAAAAGAAAGTCAGTTGAATCCCGAACTCAAATGGACTATCTCAACGTCCACCTCCAAGACTGCTTGTATTGCTCGTTCACAACTGTGGATTGTTATAGGTACCACTTATCTGGGTTTTAAATGCGTTTTCTGCGATTTTCTGCCATCTCTTATCCTCCACAAGCCCCAGATCTCTTAGGGGCAACACGACGGGTATTACCAAGTCACACGCCAGTTCCGACGGTTCGTAGAGAGATTCAAGAACATTCTCCGGATCATCAAGGTCCACAATACCAAGGAACCAGATAACCGCGTAATCATTCAGCTCTCCTATGAACAAGAAACCCCTCTCTCCAGGACGCCATGGGATTGAAACCCCGTACAAACCCGTATCCATCTTCAAGAGCTCCCTTTTAACTACAGTGAGTGCTGAGGGAATGACTTCGAGTCTTCCGGTCTTAACCACCTTCGGGAGCCAGTTTATGAGGATAAGCTGATTATTGTGCTTGAAACCGAGTTCCGTAAGATCAGCATCATCCCGATAACCACATATCAAGAGAGGTTCCGCCCTCATGAACTTCTTCAAGAGTCTAATGAGTTCGGAACTAAGGACATACCCCCACCTACTTCTCCAAGCTGGGTGAATTTCCAGGATCGTGTAACCCTTGACCGAGTAAATCCTAAAGTCTGCATTGATTATCCTCTCTCCTTCAGTAGTCCTCAGCGGCGGATCGAAGGCTAATTCACCGGATGCAACCCGCTGGAATTCCTCATCCAAGAGGCTATATCTCTTCAAATCAAGCACCCACGTATCCTCTCCATCATCATCCCACGACTCAAGCTTAAACTCTTCTTCAAGAAACCTTCTAACGTCCCCCAGCTTCATATCAAACACAAGGTAAACGTAATTATCAACACCCACCGGCATCACCCACCTGAGCCTTAAAGTATTCTTCAGCTCTTTTGACGAGGAACTCGTCCTCAACTTTCCGACCGATGCGCTTGAAGACGAGCCCAACGATTTCCAAACTAAACCACGCCTTATCCTCCAAAAGGTCGAGGTAGCACTCTTCATCGGTTAAATCACTTTCCCTCGCCGAAACAAGGATTTTGTAACCCTCAAGACTCTTTATCAGTACGTACTCCTTCTCCTCCCTCCCAGGCCTCTCAACAAGCTCGTAGAGACCGTCCTCAAGGAAGAGTAAGTTAGCTTTCACTACAGTGAGGCCAGAAGGGAGTATTTCCTCCTTCTTCTCGATGATGGAAACGAGCTCCATGTAGAGGAGGAGCTCGTCATCCTCTTTTAGACCTATTTCGGTGAGATCAATGCCGTCACTGTACCCTGACACCATTAAAAAGCCCTCTCGCATGAAGGGCTTTAGGAAATCTAGGAGGTCACTGGATTTCACAAACATCCATGAGCTCCTTGGTTGAGGATTGAGTTCGAGTAGGGAATACTCCCCAACCTCGAACAATCTTAGGTCAAAGTACTCGATGGGCCAGAAACTCTCGTCCGAGGTTTCCAAGGGGTTGTTTGACCACAAGCCCCCCTTCTTGATAAACACTACTGGATACTTCAAAAGCCCCCTCTTGAGGAACTCCCGCCTTTCAATCTCCATGAACTTCCTATCGGACTCATCCGGCTCCCGAAGTCGAACTTTAAAATTTGAACTAATGAACCGTTCAATCTCTTCAGGAGACTTGTCAAAAATAAAAGACAGGAAGTACTCAGTCCCCATTTCTATCACCACTATTCAGTTGAATTCCGAGCCGTGATATTCAATTTTAACCTCAACCCCATACTTGGCCTTTGCTTCGCGGACTGCCTCTCTGATTTTGTACCATTGCCCCATACTCGCAGTATCGCGTGAGTAGTACACAACGAGCTTCCTCACTCCATTCATGTTAGCGTATTCTGCCTCTTTCAGTAATTGCCCCTTAGATATCTTACTACTCCTTCTCTTGCACTCGATGTAAACCCTTTCGCCGTTTTTCTTGGCAATTATATCAATGTCACCCGGTTCGCCATAAAGCTTAAAGCCATGTCCTACTTCCTCCACCTTCCATCCGCTCCTCTTGAGGTGGCTTACAACCTCTGCCTCATAGAGCGGCCCAAGGTCCTTCTCATTTTTCAAATCCCTGTTGATGTCAGCGATCAACTTCTTTCCTCATTTCCTGACGCTCTTCGCATCTTCGAGCACTTTCTTCAGTTTCTCGACGTCCCATCCCCTATCAACGATGAACCTCCTGGCGTTACCGTTAGTTATCCCCAGTTCGTATATCCTCTTTAGGGCTTTTGCTACCTCATCGAAGTCATGGCCCTTCTTTAATCCTCCGCTCTTGACAACGTATTTTTCAACGATCTTCCCTAGGTAGTCTTTTCCAAGCTTGTTACTTACCCATTCAGCGAGATCCTTGGAAGCGTACGTGATTTCCTTAACGACTTTGCTGTCCTTGAAGAGACCGATCAGCACCTTATTGCGGCTGATGACCTTAATTCCGAGTTTTGCTCCCTTGATTCCTAGTTTCTCTGCAATTTTAGCGGGGTCAATGAGTATTGTGACCGCATCGTAGACTGCTGCAACTTCTGGAGAAACGTAATGCTCAAGGAACCAGCTCGCTGCGGCATCAAGTACTATAAGGCCAACAATCCCCCAGAACTGCGGCCGTACCTCGTCTCCGGGTTTTTTCTCAGGGGTTAACTCTGGCGGAACCGTTACGGTGCCGTTCACTGTTCCGTTGACAAAGCTCGCCGTGGCACTGGCACCGCTGACTGTTACTCCTAAAATCAAAAACCCAAAGAGCAGAGCGATTACCTTCTTCCACATTCCAGAGCACCCCACTAGTTTGTGATGGATAATAAGTCCAACACTTTAAAAATATTACTATTGAAAGTTTAACAAAATAATGAAGATTGAATGTAAAATCCAACTGGGAAAAGTTTGAATGATACGATTACCAAAAACGCAGCAATCTGTCTACCCGTTAACAACGGGCATCAAAAAGATGAGAAAAGAAGATCCTCACTCCAGCTCCTCCGCGAGCGGGGCACTCTCATCAACGCTGGTGCCCTTGCTCAGCATCTCCTTGAGGTCGGCCTCCGGGTCACCGGTAAGCCTCAGGTCGAACTGCCTCCTTAGGGTCTCGAAGACGTTCGGTGTGAGGAACTCGGGCGGCTTTGGACCGAGGTAGATGCCCCTGATTCCGAGGTAGAGGAGCGAGTAGAGTATAGCCACGGCCTTCTGCTCCATCCAGCTCAGGACTATGCTTACCGGCAGGGAGTTCACGTCGGTTCCAAGCTCGTTCGCAAGTGCTATTGCAATCTCGATTATCGAGTAGACGTTGTTGCACTGGCCGAAGTCAAGGAAGCGCGGAATCCCCTCGATGGTGCCGTAGTTCCTCGCGTTGTAGCGGAACTTGCCGCAGGCCGCAGAGAGTATCAGAGCATCGTTGGGGATCAGCTCGGTGAGCCTCTCGTAGTAGCCCATGCCCTTGTGCGGCGTATCACAGCCGCCCACTACGAAGATGTGCCTTATCTTGCCCTCCTGAATCAGTTCTATCAGTTTGTCCTTCATAGCGAGGACGTTGGTGTGGTGGAAGCCCGTCAGGAGCTTTCCGCCGTCGTAGGCCTTCATCCTCGGTGTCTCAAGGGCGCGCTTTATGAGCGGCTCGAAGTTGTAGTCCTCGATGTGGGGAACCCCCTCAAGGCCCGCTATTCCGACGGTGAAGATTCTATCCTGATACGCCTTCGTCGGCTGCTGGACACAGTTGCTTGTGCCCAGAATCACTCCCGGGAACTCCGCGAATTCCTTCTTCTGGTAGAGCCACGAGCCGCCCCAGTTGCCGTAAAGCGCTTTAAACTTCCTCAGCTCTGGGTAAGCGTGGGCAGGGAACATTTCGGCGTGGGTGTAGACCTTGAGCTCTTCCTCAAGGCCCATCTCCTCAATCTGCCTGAGGAGTTCGTACAGAGCTTTGTAGCTGTGGCCGGTCACGAGTATGCCGTGTCCCTCAGCCGTTCCGGTCGGAACTTCAACCGGCTCAGGCCTTCCGAAGGTTTCAACGTAAGCTTTGTCGAGGAGCTTCATGGCCCTAAGGTGAACCCTTCCGTTCTCAAGGATAAGTTCAAGGAAGCGGTTTTTGTCGAAGTTCACGTTGGTTAGGGTCGAGTAGAGGGCCTCCGCCAGGAAGTGGCCTATTTTTGGGTCGTCGTAGCCGACCTCAAGGGCGTGGTGGTAGTAGGCCGCGGTTCCCTTTATACCATACAGCAGGGCCTCCTGAAGGGAGTTGAGGTCCGGGTCTTTACCGCAGACTCCCCTTATCGTACATCCTCCAGCGAGGCTCATCGAGCACTGGTTGCAGAGCATGTCCAACTTCTCAGGTACCTTTATCATCTTCAATCCCTCCTTTTATGACATGTGTCATATCCTTCGATTATAGATGAAGGGACCTTCATAAAAATCTTGCGGTTTCTTAACCTAAAGCGGCCATATGACTTATGTCATGGCAAGCACCCAAAAGACTTGGCAGAAAGGCTTAAATATTCCGCCCGTCATAAAACCCACCATGAAGACCAACGCGTTTGAAGTGGCCTCGCGCTACGTGTACCCGTCACTCAGGCGGAGGCTCGTTGAGATACTCTATGAAAACGGCCTGAAGCAGACGAAGATAGCTGAGCTCCTCCACATCACCCAGTCGGCCGTTTCCCGCTATCTTCGGATGGACAGAGGCGCGTTGATGGATGTCTCCCAGTTTCCAGACACCGATAACGAGCTTCGTTCATTTGCCGACGAGATCATTAAGAAAAAACCGAGTGAGTATGAGATACACAGGAGGCTCGTGGAAATCTCCGTCGAGATGCTTGGAAAGGGCTACGTCTGCCAGTTCCACTCAAAAATCGACCCCGAAGTGAATCCCGCGGAATGCAACGTATGCCTTGAACTTTTCGGCTGAGCTAAGGCTTCTCGGCTCGGCTAAAGGAAGGTTAATATGTTTCGATGGAGATTTTAATGTTGGTGATTCTTATGAAAAGGGCACTTGTAACCCTCACCCCACCGGAGAGCAAGAGGCTTATCGCAAAGGCAGTCGTCGCTCTCGATGAGGTTCAGCATGCCCTCAAGCACGGGTTTGTTTACATTGCCACCGGTATAACCGCGGCCTATATAGCCGAGGAGATCTTAGGAAAGGAAATAGACAAGGAAAAATGGACCGTTGGCGTCATCAGTAAGGGAAGAACCTGCGTTACCCCAAAGGCCACCTGGCCCAAGCACATTGTCCTCTACAAGGGTGAACCGTTTGACGACCCCCTCGAAGCGCTCAAGCAGATGGGTCCGAAGGACGTCTTCATCAAGGGGGCCAACGCAATAGACATCAACTGGAACGTCGCTGTTTTCGCCGCCGCTCCCGATGGAGGAACGATAGGAAAGACCTTCGGCTGGACAATAACCAAAGGTGTCTTCACCATAACGCCCGTGAGCCTCGAGAAGTTCGTGCCAACACCTGTCGAGGAAAGCGCCAAGCTCACAGGCATTTACTCATTCGACTGGGGAACCGGGCTTTATTCAGCCCTCGTGCCGATACCCCACTCCCACCCAGTTACCGAGGTTGAAGCCTACAGGATACTCGCCGGAGTTGAGGCGATACCGATAGCGGCCGGCGGAGCAGGCGGGGCTGAGGGCAGCGTTACCCTCGTCTTAGAAGGCGACGATGAGGCAATGGAAAAGGCGAAGGAGATAACGAAGGCCATCAAGGGTGAACCCTACCTCAAGCCCTACACCGAGGACTGCTCGGTCTGCCCCTTCGCGAAGATATGCGGCCCTGGAAGCGGGGCGTTCTGATGGGATGCCCATGAAGAGGCTTCTGGTTTTTCTTCTTTTGGCTCTCCTCATCACTCCCCTTGTTCTTGCGGACGAGTACGAAGAGGAAAACGAGTACGAGGCCGGCTACACGTCCCTCGCGGTGGCAGGAGTGGCAATGATAGCGGTGGGAGTTGCCTACTATGCCCTCACCAAGAGGAAGCTCATCATAACCCACCAGAGGTCGAGCAGTTGGGGCTTCGAGATAAAGATGGAGCACCCGTATATGACAGTGATCGGCCCGGTATCGCCGATGACCGTCCATCACTTCTTCACGATAACGGGAACCCTGCTGGTCTTTGTTCACTTCTTCTCGTGCGGCAACTACACCGGCCTGGCGGGTACAACGGGACTGGCAATGGCGGTCGTTCTCGTTCTCCTGAACGTGATGGGTTTCATAGGGAGGAGCATAAACCACAGCATAATCGCGGCGGCAAAGGCCAACGACATGGAAAGGGCGAGGAAGTACGTGAACAGGTACGAAAAATGGAAGAAGCTGCACATCCTGCTGGCGATTATATTCGCGGTACTCCTGGCTGCACACCTGAACGCCATCGATTGAAGCTTTTTTCAAGAATTTCTTTTTAAACCTGCTTCTTTCTCTCTTCTAACGGGGGTGAGAGGATGGACGAGCTTGAGATGATAAGGAGAAAGAAGATGCTCGAACTCATGAAGAAGGCGGGAATGATAGAGGTCACGCCGAAGAAAAAGGTGGTCATCGAGGTCATAACGTCACCCGGCTGCCCCTACTGCCCGATAGCCTGGGCAATGGCTCAGGAGCTTGAGAGGAAATACGAGGGTGTTATAGCGAGAGAACTCAGCGTGGCCACCCCTGAAGGCCAGAGGAAGGCCATGGAGCACAACATAATGGGAACCCCCACCATACTCATAGACAACAGAGTGGAGTTCATAGGGGTTCCGAACTTTGCGGAATTTGAGAGAAGGGTGAGGGAAAAGCTCGGTTTACAGTGAAGCACCCGTAAGAACCCAGACTCCAATGGCTATCAGCAGTATCCCCGCTATGACCGAGAGCTCCCTGCTGTGCCTCACCATCGCCTGGGAGAAGCGCTTGCTCTCTGTAACGCTTCCCATCGCCAGCAGTATGACAACCAGCGGAAGCACGAAGACGAGGTTGTAGAGCGCCAGGAGGAGGAACGCGAGGGCCTCCCCCGCCTTCGAGATTATTATCGCATAGACGAGGTAGCTACCCGCGGAGCACGGGAGAAGGGTTGTGGAGACTATAACTCCGAGCGTAAAAGCCCCGATGGCCGTTGCGTCGCTGCTGAATATCTTCCTCCTGATTTTGCTCTTGTCCCCGACGCGGGACTTCTCCATCAGTCCGGTGGCTATGGTGTAGGCACCGAAAACTATTGCGGCAACTCCGGCGACCCAAAGGGGCAGATAACCGGCGAAGTAGAGCAGGCCGACTCCGAGGAGGTAGTAGGATATGTAAACCGCAGCTATGAAAGCCGCGCCTATGAAATACAGCCTTTTCTCTGATATCTCCCTGACGGAGAGTGCTATGAGAAGCATAGTGTATATGACGAAGGTGCATGGGTTTATCGAGTCGCTCATGGCCAAGGCGAAGAACTTGGGGATAAAGTCCACCATACCCAGCGCCCACAGCGCGAGGGAGCTCACCCCGAAGGATGCCAGAAGGATTATCGCCAGTCCCTTTATCTCACTCCTCATGATAGTCAGTTATCACCACTCTTTTTGTGGCTTTCTAAAACAAAAAGTTGAGAACGAAAGGTCAGCGCCTCCGTTTAAGGAGGACCAGGGGAATGACGGCAAAGGCAACCACTATTCCCGGACCACATATCCCGTTATCAGATGAACTCGTGGTGGTATTATTCGTTGGCGTTGTGGTCGTCGTTACTGTCTCATCTGGGTTCCTGTGCTCAACGTAGATAACCTGAAGTTTCTGGATGATGGTTTCGTTTTTTATTATGTACGCCTTGCCCCCCATAACCAGGATGAGGCCGTCGTTCTCAATGGCGGCCTCCACTATCTTCGGTGCCGCGGAAACGTTGAATTCCCCCTCGACTATCGCCCTGAGTTCCCCTTCATAGGCTATACCTATAGCGGGCACTCCGGATATGCCAGTGTACCGGTACTGCTCCCCGAACAGTGCCTGGTTTTCGGTATTGTCCACCAGTTCATAGTACGTGAAGCTGTCGTTTCCGTAGACCCTCGGTATCTCCTCCTTCATTTTGCGGCAGTGGGGACAGGTCTTTGCACCGTACATGTAGAAGTCGAGCTTGTCCGGGTTCACCTGGCCCTCTGCAACGGCGTATGAAACCGTCGAGATTAACAGCATCCCAATGATAATCAAAACCAGCTTTCTCATTTTCTCACCCGAACCTTATTCCCGTGGGAAGTTATAAACCTTGGCCGCGGAAAGCTTAAATCCTTCGGGTTGCAGAATTCTTGGGGATGATCATGCAGGAGTGGTACCGCTCCAGGGCACTGTACGAGGCGGTTCTTAAACTCGTGGAATCCGGCAGGGTTAATGAGGCTCTCGACATGGCTGAGGGGATACCCGATGGCAACATACGCTCGAAGGCGTTCTCACACATAGCCGTCGAGGTGGCGAAGTCGGGGAGGGATTATCACGAGGCGCTGGAGAGGGCAGTTAAGGCGGCTCTTGACATCGACAACCGCGACGAGAGCACAAAGGCTCTGATGAGCCTGGCCTTTGAGTTCCTGAACATGGGCAATCCGGAGGAAGCCCTCAGAATTTCCCGGTACATAACTGACCTCCCGAATAAGTCAAAGGTCGAGGCGGAGGTGGCGCTGGTCCTTGCCAAGAGGGAAAAGGTCGCCGAGGCGATGGAGATAATCAACGGCATCATGGACGATGATGTCAAGACGTGGGCAATGTCCAGACTCGCCAGCCAGCTTTAGCTCAAATTTGTCTATTCATCCAATCGTTCTATTCGATTTTGACATGGGTCCATCCACAAGGCTTTTTTACGCTCTTCTCTTCCCCGTTGGGGGTGAGAGAAAATGGACAGTGGAGCGATAATAGGCTTGATAGGAATGCTGCTGCTGGTGAGCTCGTGGGTTCCTCAGACGTGGGAGACCATAAAGACCAGAAAGTGCCCGCTTAACCTGCAGTTCATACTGATCTACGTGACGGCCTCGACGCTGCTCACCATATACTCATACATGATAGGGGACTGGATATTCTTCGCCCTGAACTTCCTCGCGGCGTTCCAGAGTGCCGTCAATCTGGTGGTAAAGTTAAAAGAAGAGTAGCTCAGCGTCTCTCGTAGAACCCCACAAGCTCACCCATCTGAATGATGTGGCCGCTCATGGCCCTTTCCAGTTCTTTTCTGCTTGCCCCAGGGTCGAGTTCCAGAACCGTGTCAAGCGCATAGACCTTGAAGTGGTAATAGTGCACCCCATGCCCCCTCGGCGGACAGGGGCCCCCGTACCCGATTCTCCCGAAGTCGTTCTTCCCCTGAACCATCCTGACGGGAGCGTCCACAACCCCCCGCGGCGGAACTCCCTTTGGTATTTCCCCGAGGGGTGGAATGTTCCACGCTATCCAGTGGGTGAAGGTCCCACCGGGGGCATCGGGGTCGTCCATTATGATGACGAGGCTTTTAGCATTGGGGTCCACGTGCCCGATAAATATTGGCGGGTTCACGTCGTTCCCATCACAGGTGAACTCGACGGGTATGGTGCCCCCATCGTGAAATATGGAACCAACCTCAAGATCCATCCTAACATCCCCTCCGAAATCCTTTGAAGATATGCATCCCCCGCTCAGGGCCAGCAAAACCACCAGGAGCGGCGCTAACCATCTCATGTAAATAATATACCCAACAAAACGTAAAAAGATTTCGGCACAACGCTTTATCAACAGCAACAACATTGTAGTGTTGATGATGGTGTGAGGCCGGCCGGAAATACTGACCGGTTACCAGCGATGAAAGGGCTGCGGACGATGTCCCGTTCCCGCAGGGAATGAAGACAAACGTCGCCGTGAACTATGGATTGATTTTTAAGCTCCTCTCCCATCTTTTCTTGATGCCCAATGAAGGTGCTGTGGGAGAGGGAAATCCCGGCGGATGAGATAGTCGTCTCGCCCCGGCCAGTCTGGAAGTGTCGCTCTTGCCCGATGTACGGCAGAAGACCGAGCTGCCCGCCCCACGTTCCGGACTGGAGGGAAGCGAGGGAGTGGGTGCGGCACTTCAAGAGGGCCCTGATAGTGAAGTTTGAGATAGACATGGAGCGCTTTGAGGAGGAAAAGAGGGAGGCCCTGCTGTACCTCCTGAAAAGGGAGGGAGAGTTCTTCAAAAAGGGGAAGATGTACGCAATGGCGCTATTTCCCGGCTCGTGCAACCTCTGCGACGACTGTCCCTTCGAGAGGGGCGAGCCGTGCAGGATGCCGACCAAGGTCAGACCGAGCATAGACGCAGTGGGCATCGAGATTGGGAAACTCGTGGAAATCAACTTCTCCGAAAGCGTTTTGTACGGGATGATGCTAATTGAATAACGGTGTGAACGGATGAAGGAGAACGTCTCCCCCGCCGGAATGAAGTGGGGAATCTCACTTATCATGACGCTCGTATACGCCTTCGGAGCCGCGTGGTTCTACTACCTGCCGGGGAGGGGAGAGCCAAATCTTGAGGTTGATTTCTGGCAACTGCTGCTCCACTTCCTTGTTCTCAGCTTCCTCTTCTGGGTAGTCCTGGTCCCAGAGAGGAAATCGAGCAAAGCCCCCGACGTGCTCATGTTCACAGTTTTAACGGTTCCCGCCGGAGTATTTGCCGCACTCATCTTCCTCTTTGCGGCAGGGGGCATTGGGGTTCATGAAACCTACGGCGTCGAGTACCTCATAATGGCACTGGTACCGTTCCTGATCGCCCACAAGACGGTTAAGGAGCGAATTTCAGTGGTTCCATTCGTTTTAGCGCTGGTTTATGGGCTCCTAGCGTACATCTGGGGGAATGGATTATGGTGAAGGTTGCGTACATAACCCTGCTCGGCCGCTCGCCGTGGGCGGTCGTTAACACCTACTACAAGCTCCTCACACGGGGAGGAAAGGCGGAGAGGATATACGTATTCACGGAGGAACGCTACCGCCACAACCTCCCGAAGGTCGTCGAGGCCATCAGGGCGATTTCGGAAGCATATAACCTCCATCCAGCCATAGAAACCGAAGTCGTTCCGGACTACGGCTTCTTCGTCGCCGACAGAAAGTTCAGGGAGCTGTTCACTAAGCTGGAGCGCGAGGGCTACAGGATGGGCCTGGACATAACCTCTGGCAGGAAGGCCCTCGTCGCCGCCGCGATAGTTCAGATAAGAGAGTTCCCGGTGGCGTTCATAGTTTACATGGGGCTCCTCGACCGGGACTTCCCGGACAGGCCCTACATGATGATTCCAACCCACATGCAGCCGATAAAGAACTTCCTGGGTGATGAGAGTGAGGGAGACTAGCGAGGTTATAGAGAAGCCGGAGCTCCAGATACTCCTCAACGTCCTGGGAGACATCAGGGTGAGCTATCCGCTCTACGGGCTGCCTTTACTGAGGGCAAAGCCGGTGGAAACCGGCTACCGCGTTGAGCTCACGGTGAACAGGCGGGAGTTCAACGAGCACGTTCCGGAGTACCTCTCCCACGAACTCCCCACCTGGACAGACTTCTACGAGTGCTTCCTCTCCGCGGGCATCGTGAGGTACGCGAACATCGATGAGTTTATCCAGAATCTCGAACTCTACGAGAGGCTCAAGAAGGGTGTAGCCTTCGCCCCGGATACCAACCTCTTCTACCACCGCTTCATCTCGGGTTTCAGACCCCTCGAGGGGCACCAGATAGTCGTGGCGGAGGGCGTGAAGAAGGAGATAGAGAACGCCATGAACTACAAGTACCGGCACAGGGAGCTGGAGGAGATTAGGCGCGAGGTGAGAAACGGAAGCCTCCTCAGAGAGTTCAGCAACAGGAGGACGAAGAGAAGCAGAAAAGCCGCTTACATAGCCCTCAAGGAGTTCGAAAGGCTGAAGGACAGGATAATCATAGCCGAGAGCGTCAAAGAACCGGCCCACAACAACGACGAGACAATAATCAAGTCCCTAAAGCACTACGACAACATGACGCCCACGCTTCTCGTCTTCCTCACTGCTGACATAGCGATAACCGACGTGGCTGAGATGGAAGGCCTGGAGTACTTCCTCTTCAAGTACCCGCGCCAGGAGATTGGACGGCACGACGTTAGGGCCTACCAGCTCAGGACGCTCCTCTTCAACCTCGCGGCCGTCTTCGGCGTCATAGAGGTGAACGGGATAACCGTGTTCGGCGAGTTCGGCGGTAAGGGCGGGCTGAACGAGCTCAAACTGGTCTTTCCAACCGAGAACAGAGCCTATCACGAGTTCGAGTTCCACCTGAAGCTCAGCAGGAAGCTGATGAGGATAATGAGGGGATAACTAAGTCCCCGTTTTGAATTTAATAACGAGGGCCGTCATCACGAGGATGAAGGTAAAGAGGGCCAGTATTTCAGCGATTGCCTCATGCAAGGGCATGAGCACAATCGACATCGAGATGCCGAGTGCAACCAGCTCGTCGTTTTCCCTGCTCTCCCCACCGTAGCGGTACTCCAGAGCAAATGTGAGCCAGCCGAGGAATACAACTATCGTTCTTGTGAATGTCAACTGCCAGAACAGCAGACCCAGTCCGAAGAGCAGGAAAGGAAGGGCGTAGAGAAGCCGTCTCACTCCCCCACCCCCAGTATAAGCCCTCCACTATTTACCTCAGCATTTTTCCGGGCAGTCACGATGGAGAAGAAGTAGTATCCCGGCTCTTCGACCCTGACGACCAGCCTCAGGTCACCTATCTCCAGCAGGGTGGAGTTGGAAGCGCCGTCGAGGTAACCCCGGCTCCAGCTTCCTGAAGCCTTCACCTCATCCCTGGCCTTTACGGTCAAGAACGCCCTGTAGTCGTGGTCGTGGTACCGTATACACACCGGGATTCTCTCGGCGTAGGGGACGTAGGTGGTTCCTTTTATCTGGCGGGCGTTTATGATAACCTCGAAGTCCTCCGGTTCGTATGGGGGAGAAAGCCTCAGGACGGAGAGGATTATGCTGGCGTTCATGTCATCTCCGAGGACCTCTGCCTCGAACGAGTAGGGGGTGGTGTTGAAACCGGAGAGGTACTCCACGACCTCGTCGGAGATTCCTGCTGGAACAACGATACCGCCGGAGAAAGTTCCGTTGAGCGGGACGTAGGTCAGGGAGGGTCCACCATAGGGTAGGAAACCCAAAAGAGCTAGAACCACCGGGAAAACGAAGAGCTTTTTCCCACGAAACCCTGGCGACACATTATCACCAAGCAAAGTTAAAAGATTAAAGTTTAAAAGTTTTACTGAAGCATGCCCTCCAGCTTCTCCACGAACTCCATGCTCCGCCTGAGGTCCGCAAAGTACTCCTTCGCCCTCTCGATGTGCTCCTTCTCCACCCTTCCACCCTTTGCCAGAACGCTCGCGGGCGCGAGGAGCTGTACCGCGTAGCGCAGGCTGGTCTTCTCGCCGAGCTCCGCGAGGTACTCTATCGCCTCCTCGCTGACCTCAATCTTCTCCTCCCTCGCACGAATCTTGACTATCTCCCTTATCTCCTCCTTCCTGTAAGGCTCGGTGTTGATTATGAGCAGCCTGTCGAGCATGTCGATGGGTATTCCGTGCGGGGCCTCGAGGTCGGTGCCCCTTATCTTCGTCCTTCCGCGATTGGTGGCCAGGATGAGAATTGGCGCCAGCTCGCTCTCCATCGCCCTCGCGAGGAATGAGAACGCCTCGATGTCGAGCATGTGAACCTCGTCTATGAAGAGAACCCCCGGCACGAGGCTGGCCTTTCCTTCCTCGATCCACTTCTTGACCGTCTCATCAACGCGCTGCCTTATGTCGTCGCTTATCTCCGCCCCGGTACTGAAGAGCAGGCCGAAGATGTTGCCGCGGGCGTTGGCAACGTCGAGGTCGTGGAGCGTGACGGTGTAAGTGAACTCCTTTATCTTGAGAACCGGTCCGCTGGGGAGGTTCACCTTGCGCTTGAAGAACAGTCCCTCTTCCTCCTTCGTGGTGCCTATCTTTGAAATCCTGCCAGTTTCAGCGTCAATCTGTATGACGTCGCCCTCTTCAACGCCCATCTCCATGAGCTGATAGGCTATTTCCCTGCCGGCCCTGATGGTCTTCTCATCGTCCTTGGTGCGGAGGGTTATGACGACGCTCTCGGGAATCTCGACGTAGGGGTTGAACGGGTGCCTGGTGCGGTTTATCCTTATCTCCCTGACCTCGCCCTCGTAAACCTTCCTCTCCTCGCTTATCCTCACTCCTATGGCCCTCCTAAGGGCCTCCTTCAGGAACTCGGTCTTCTTGACCTCGGCGGAGTAAATCTCGCTTCCCGCCATCTGGACGAAAGGCACGTCCTCACCGAGTTCCCTCGCTATACCCATAGCTATTGCCGTCTTACCGCTTCCCGTCGGACCGACGAGGAGGATTCCCTTTCCGGCGAGCTTGCCGCGCTTGATGAGCTCGACCGCTATTCCCGCCGCTTCCCTAGCCTTAACCTGCCCGACCATGCCGTCGGCCATGAAAAGGGCCTTCCCCTTCTCGTCGAGGCCGAGGCCCTTGATGTGGGAGTGGCTCCCGATTCTCTCGAAGCTCCTTGCAGCCACTTCCTCTATCACTGGCATGACACCACCCCCTTTAATCTTTCCGGGGGTTACTAAAAGAAGGGAGATTTAAAAATTTGACGGCACGGCTCAGGCCGTCGATCCCGGGCATCGTTCACCCCAAAGGCCAATGTCATCATCGCCGGAAAAAGTTATGACGGGCCCTTAAAAACCCTCTCAAAGCACGTGGAGGTACTTATGAACCTGGAAGCTCAGGCCGACGTCCCTCCGGCCCATGATCAGAGCCACCTCGCGATAGAGCTCCATGAGCCTCTCCTGACTTATCTCGATCGGCTCCCTCGGCTGGATTACGAGTGGAGCCAAACCCTTCAACAGTTCAGCGTACCAGCGGACGTTCTCGATTTTCGTCCCCGACGTAACGACGAGTTTGGCGTAAACCCTGGCCCCGGCTTCCTTCAGAATCCTTATGCTCTCGACCTCGCGGAGAACCAGAGCCCTCCAGCCCTCCGTGGCCCTAGCCGTCTCGTCCTTTATGTCAACGCTCGCGTAATCTGTGAGGTCGGCAACCTCCCTAACCAGCTCCGGAAGGCCGCCGTGGGTCTCAAGGAAGTTGTCGAAGCCGAGTTCCTTCATCTTCCCCATGAGAGCTTTGAGAGGCTTGATTTGAAGGGTTGGTTCCCCACCAGTGTAGCTCACCGAGTGGATGTCTCCAGTATCAAGCCTGAGAATGGCATCGACAACATCTTCAACGCTCGCGGGATTTGGCTTATACTCAAACTTTCCGGTGAAGGGTTCAATCTCGTACCTCCAGCGCGAAACTTTGGAGGCGTCTATGTACTCTCGGGAGTCACACCACTGGCAATGAAGGTCGCAACCGGCGAAACGAACAAAGATTTGTCTCCTACCAAAGGCACTTCCGGGAACACTTCCTCCCTCGCCCTGCCAGCTGTTGAAGACTTCGGCCATTACGGGCTTCATGGATCCTCCTTAGTCACGCACAATTTAAAAGTTTGCCAGAAGTGTTATAAGGATTCCATACGTTAATACTATCGGTGAGACTTAATGCGGAAACTCGCCATCGTCATTATTATTATCCTGTGCTCTATAATATCCGCTGGGTTCTACTGGCATCATGTCCAGCAACAGCCTTTTCTGGAAGCCTACGGGGTCCGAGCACTCTCATTGTTCCCGGACGGAAGGGTCGTAGTGGTTTCCAAGGTGCCAGGCACTCATGAGGGCTTTCTCTCGGTGTACTCCCCAAACGGGACTCAGCTGTGGAACCTGACTTTTGGAGAGGATGGTACCTACTGGGACAGCGTAATCCACGCCCGAGTTTCTCCCGACGGCCGGTACCTCGGGGTCATGACAGTGAAGAGGTTTATGCTCTACAGAGAGGACGGGACGTTGCTCTGGGAGAAGAGAAACCCCCTGTCGGACGAGTTATGGTCAGCGGTGCCTCAGTGGGCATCCATTGATTTCTCAGAAGATTCCCGGTACGTGGCATTTGGACTTACCGACGAAAAAAGCGTTTTTCAGGTTTTCTCCATTGATGGGAACCCCATACTCGACGGGACTGCAGAGGGTGTAGTGCGGATAAAAGTCTCCACGGGAGGAGTATACCTGTTAACGGACTCCCTGTTCTCAGTCGGGGAAATAGGCTCAAAAGTACTCTACTACGGCTTTGATGGGAGCAACTGGAGTGTGGAGATTCCATTGGGGTCTCCCAGGAGTCTTGACGTCCTTGAAACCTCCGGCGGGGCATATCTGGCATATGCCGATTGTGGAAGGGGGTTAAGCTTGATCAAGAACGGAACCGTTGTCTGGAGCAGAGACAACGGCACCTGTTACTGGGACGTTGCCTTCTGGGACGGCAACATATACGCAGGTTATGATAGGGGGATCGCCGTTTACTCCCTCAACGGAACCCTTCTTGATGAGCTGGGGAAGGGACTAAGTACTCCCTGGACATTCCTCCGCGGAAGCGAGGATTTGATGGCTCTTAGAGTCGATCTTGTAACTGAAAAAGAAGAGACGCAGGTCTACCTCATCCGTGATGGCAAGCTGAACGGCATCTGGAAAATTCAGGGGAGATATGTGGGGGATCACATCTCCCACGCGTTTGCAGACTACAGAAGCGGGAAGCTACTGGTCGGGGTGTATGGAGAGGAAGGAAAACCCGGCAGAATATACCTAGTCCAAGTTGGAAAGTGAGTCAACATCGAGTCCCTTAACCTTCTCGCTCACGAAACCCTCGAGTATCTCCACTTTGACCCTCCTGTCCTCGCCGGTCATGTCTGCCATCAGCTGAACTCCCCTCGTGTAGTCCCAGAGGCGCCTCTTTGCCCCGTCCGTAACGCCTTCGGCCATTACGATAAGCTCCCTCTCCTCGGGATGCGCTCCCATCCATTCCACAACCTTCCTCGCGTCCTCCTCGGTAAAGACACCTTTCTTTTTGAAGAGCACGCTCCCACCCCCCAGCCAAGCGATTATGTGATTAAATAATTATTGAATTCGGTAGATAAACAATCAGACGTACCTCATCAGCAGCTCGACGGCCTCTTCAAAGATCTCCCTGTCCCGCCCATCGAGAACGCTCTCCAGATAGTGAAGGTTTGCTATGTTGAGGATTATGTACGCTGTATCCCTGTCCAGCCCGAGGTCGTAGGCTTCGTAGTAGACGATCTCCCTGCCCAGGGCGTCGTTGAGCATTTCCACGAAGTAGGCGATGTCTTCCACGCGGAGCTCGTCCCACTTGCTCTCCATCTCGTCGAAGTAGCGCTCCATGACGCGCAGAGTCTCAAGGTCAACCTTCAGGGCCCCCTCAAAGTAGGGAAACTCGCCCACGCGGAAAATTTTGACGCCTTCTTCGTCCTGAACGCCTATGTAGTCCCACAGGAGAATACCCTCCACCGGATTGTGGCCGTATTTGCTGGCTAGATATGAGAAGCGCTCCATTATCTCCGTCATGTCGTCGAGGAACTCCTCCTCGTCGTGGAAGTGTATTATCTTGCTTATCGTTCCGGCCATGTTCTGCACCTATGGGTGAGTAGGCCCAACTGTTATAAGGTTTTGTGCATAGAAATGAATGCCCGACGAGTATTGGGTTGCGATGACGTCGGGACCCCCAGGGGGCCGACATCTCCAATGGCCCCCTTACAAACTTCGCCTGCGCGACGTTGGAGCGAAGCTCCAACGCACGGGACGACAGTCCCGTTGAGTTTGATTAAGGTTCGTGGCTCCTCCTCAGGGCTTGTTTCTAAAGTGTGATTATAGTTGTGAGTTTAAGCCTTAGAATGTTGGAATTCGTTAAGGCACGCTCTTTTTAGAGGAGTTCGTTTTTAAACCGAC
Source organism: Thermococcus celericrescens (assembly GCF_001484195.1). Taxonomy (NCBI): domain Archaea; kingdom Methanobacteriati; phylum Methanobacteriota; class Thermococci; order Thermococcales; family Thermococcaceae; genus Thermococcus; species Thermococcus celericrescens. Next base: position 48,680 of record NZ_LLYW01000018.1, on the reverse strand, counting down.
GCCCGGAGGGCGTCAATGGAGGAGAACTCCCTTTTAGCTTGTAAAGCGAATGGATTCCGCGTTGAAAGTTCTCCACTTAGAATAATCACACTTAAGCACGTTCAAGTTTAGTGGAGCCACAAACTTTTGGTGAAGCTTTTCCCAAAAGCTTCAGCGCCGCTTTCACTGTCGTTCAAGCGTCCTTACGGATGGCGGAAAATGAGGTGCATCTTCTACAAGCTTCAGGTTCTGAAGGGTTTTTACTCACTCGCTCCTTTTGTGAGTGTTTCGCTACACAAACGGCGTCCAAAGGACGCCAAAGACACAAGTAGAAACCAAAGATGAAGTATGCATGCATAACAGGAAACCCACAGAAAGCTTTAAATTCTCGGAGTGCACGCACCCGGTTTGGAGTTTAAATGGTCCAAATCTCTTTGGTCAAGCTTTGCGTCAGCAAAGCTTGTTATGCAAAGGTTTATAAAACGTCTCCGGAAACACTCTCCAGTCGTGAAAACCGTTGATAATTAGGGGTGATGCTCATGGGAAGGACTACTAAGGTTGGTTCAGCCGGAAGGTACGGTCCAAGGTACGGTCTCAAGATCAGGAGAAGGGTCGCGGCCGTTGAGGCCAAGATGAAGCAGAAGCACGTCTGCCCTGTCTGCGGAAGGAAGGCCGTCAGGAGGATAAGCACGGGCATATGGCAGTGCCAGAAGTGCGGTGCCACCTTCGCCGGCGGCGCCTACCTGCCGACCACTCCGGCCGGAAAGGTCGCCAAGCGCATAACGGCCTCCAAGGCCTGACTTCCTTCCTTCTATTCGGGTGATAAAGATGGTGATGGCCGTTTACCGCTGTGCAAAATGCGGAAGGGAGGTCGAACTCGACCTCGAGAACACAAGGGAAGTTCGCTGCCCCTACTGCGGCAGCAAGATACTCTACAAGCCCAGGCCCCGCGTGGCCAGGCGCGTCAAGGCGATCTGATTCTTTCGTTTCGAAAGCTTTTTAGCAACCAAAGCGGGTTTTGAGTGAGGGCTATGATGCTGATAACGACATCCCACCGACCGACGAGGAGGACGAGGAGCTTCGGTCACGACCTAGAAAAGGTCTTCCCCAACTCGCTCTACCTGACCAGGGGAAAGAAGACGGTCCAGGACCTGCTCATGGAGGCCTACGACAGGAACTACGAGAGGCTCTTGATAGTCAACGTCTGGAAGGGGAACCCGCTCAAGATGACCTTCATCAAGGTCGACCCCGAGGACTGGGGCTACCTCGGCTACCTCTACCTTCACGGCATAAAGCTCCAGCGCGAGATTGGTTTTAGAGACATAAGGCCCATCCGCGAGGAGATGCCGCTTGTTGTGACCACAGCAAAGCGCGTCGGGCCTGATCATGTGGCGTTCGCCCAGGCCTTCGCCGAGCTGACGGGGGGGAACCTTCATCCCGAGGCGCGAGCGCTCCCTCCTCGGGATTGCCGATAAGTACAACACCGACGTGCTGAGCGTCATCGAGAGGCACCCGCGCGGGATGGCGATCAACTTCTACCGCTTCGATGTCGATAAGGAAAATCCCGTCGGTCCGCTCATAAGCGTCAAGATATGGATCATGGAGGACGGAAGGAGATGGGACTACAAGGAAGCGGCGTGGCTGAAGAAAAGGAATGGCCAATCGAGGGAGTGATAGAACTCTCCTTTCCCGATGAGGAGACTGCGAGAATAGTTTACGAGAGCGTTCTGTACGAGCACGAGAGCGTACCATATCGGAGGAGCAGGATAGAGTTCCTCCGCGAGGGGAACAGGGTGATAATCAGGTTCCTCGCCCGGGACAACTCCGCCCTGAGGGGAACGCTGAACTCTTATCTGAGATGGATTAAGGTTGCCATGGACTCTCTTGAGGTTTAGCCTAAACTATTTAAAGCCCGCCTCTTATTCTAACCCGGCATCGCGATTACGGAGGTGTGTGTCATGCAGAACATTCCGCCCCAGGTTCAGGCCATGCTCGGCCAGCTTGAGAGCTACCAGCAGCAGCTCCAGCTCGTTATCCAGCAGAAGCAAAAGGTTCAGCTCGAGCTCACCGAGGCAAAGAAAGCTTTAGAAGAGCTTGAGAAGGTCGAGAACGGGACCACCATCTACAAGACCGTCGGAACCCTCATCGTCAAGACCGACAAGGTCAAGGCCGTCGAGGAGCTGAAGGAGAAGGTCGAGACCCTTGAGGTTCGCCTCAGTGCCCTTGAGAGGCAGGAGAAGAAGCTCAACGAGAAACTCAAGGAGCTCACTGCCCAGATCCAGAGCGCACTCAGGCCGCCCACGGCCGGCTGATTCCCTTTTCTTTAATTGCCATCACGGAGGGAGCGAGATGGACGAGGGAAGCAGTGGAAAGAGGGTCATCCACATTGGACTTCCGGAACTGAGCGAGGAGGAACTTATAGAGGTCGGCGAGCTCGCCCAGGAGACGATAATAAAGCACGTCTTCGATGTTCTCAACAGAAGCGACGTCAAGGACATCGAGGTGACGATGAGAATAAACAGGGAAGATACCCTCGACCTCGAAGTCGAGGTCTACCTCGAGGTCCCGATATTCGTGAAGGTAGATGTTGAGGAGCTAATAGACGAGGCCGTGGAGGAGGCCTATGAAACCGTTGAGAGAAAGCTGAGGGAGATCGCGGGAAAGGGTTAAATCAGTCAACGCTTATTACAACCTGGTGAGACTATGGAGTACAGAGAGATCGCGAGAAGGTTTGCTCATGATGTCAAAAGGCTCCTCGGAGAGTCCGTCAAGGACATGATACTCTTCGGTTCCGTCGCCAGGGGAGATTATCAACCTGACAGCGACATTGACATTCTAGTGATCGTGGATGGGGATCCCTGGGATGCCCAGAAGAGGATCTCAGACGTAGTTGTCGAGTACCTGCTCAAGTATGGAGTCTACATCTCGGCTAAGGCGATAAGCATTGACGAGTTCGAGTTCATGCGGAGAATCGAAACTGCATTTTACACAAACATCAAGCGGGAGGGAATATCACTTGGGTGAAAGGGAGATAGAACTCCTTCTCGGCAACGCCCACGAGTCTCTAAACGCGGCCGAAATTTTACTTGAGAACGGCTTTTACCGAGATGCCATGAGCAGGGCATATTATGCCATGTTCTACGCGGCGAGTGCACTCCTAAGGGCTAAAGGCATCATAACAAAGAGCCACCGGGGAGTTATCGCAAAATTTGGGCTTGAATTCGTTAATGAGGGCACTATAGAGGCGTACTATGCCAAAGCACTCAGCCTCGCGGAAACTCTAAGGGAGCGCGCGGACTATGACGCCACTTTCAGGCCCAATAAAGACGAGGCTGAGGAACTTGTAGAAGACGCCAGGAGATTCGTAGGGAGGATAGAGAAGGCACTGGAGGAAATGAAATGAAGGGTAAAATCAAGCTCAAACGCTTCCTTGAGCGCTCAAAGGAAAAATCCTTCATTCTCCTCTGCCACCACAACGCCGACCCCGATTCCCTCGGCTCGGCGATAGCGTTCGCCATCTATCTCAAATCAATAGGGATTGAAAAGGTGAGGATAGGCGTCGCCCAGAGCGTTTCTTCCTACGCGAAGAGACTTTTGACGCTCTCTCCGGTCCCCGTTGAGAAGGACCCCCTCGTCGAAGAAGATGTGGTCATGATTTTTGACACATCCTCCATAGAGCAGCTTGAGCCGATCGAGATCCCAATGGGAAAGGCGGTCATCGTGATAGACCACCACGTCGAGAAGGAGAACCCGATAAGGGCGGACATTGCAGTGGTCGATTCCTCCAGGACTTCTACGGCGGAGATCGTGTGGGAGCTGTTCAAATACCTCGGCTTCTACGACGAGACCGCCGTCAGGGCCCTCCTGGCGGGAATAGTCACGGACACCGCCAACTTCCGCTTCGCCAACGCAAGGACTTTCAGGGCAGTCTCCGAGATGCTAGAGCGCTTCCCGCTTCAACTCGGGGAGATATTCCAGATGGTTGCCCCCGTAAGCGACGAGAACATCGACCAGGCGAAGAGGATGGCGATGCTCAAGGCCTGCCAGAGGCTCGAAATCAAAAAGTTCAGGAAGTACATCATAGCGGTCTCCAGGGTTTCCGCCTACGAGTCCCTCGCCTGCAAGACGTTCCTGAACCTCGGCGCGGACATAGCCGTTGTGGGAAGCGAGAAAAAGGGAGTGAGGATTTCAGCGAGAGCAAAGGAGAGCCTCGTGAAGAAGGGCCTGCACCTCGGAAAGATAATGGAGAAGGTCGGGCCGACCATAGACGGCTCGGGCGGCGGCCATGCCGGCGCCGCCGGGGCGAACGGAAGGAAGAACCTCGACGAGGCTATAAAGCTGATCCTGAAGGAGATTGAGAGGTTTTTGAGGGAGGTTGATTGAGATGGCAAAATGCCCGCTCTGCGGCAGTTCCCTTGACTGGGCAGGACTGATAGAGCAGATGCTCACCCTTGAAAACGCGAATGAGATTTTCCAGGACCGTGAAAAGTTCACGGGGACCTTCGAAGGCTTTGTCTTCAAGTGCCCCCACTGCGGCGAGGAGTTCTACGGGAGGAACCTTCCGATGAAGGAGGCCGAGAAGGTCTTCGCCCTGCTCAAAGAGTTCAAGGGCTCCATAGACTGGGAGAACCGGAAGGTTCGCCTGAGGCTCAACAGCCTTTTGGCGCTCGACACTATGCTTGAGAACTGGGACAGGAAGGTCAAGGGTTAGCGATAGCCTTTTTTACTTTCATCCCCTATTTCTAGCGGTTGGTGGTTCTCGTGGAGGCCGTGGAGCTTTACCTATCCAAAGGGGACTATAAAAACGCATTAAAAAACGCACTGGCAGTGGGGGACGAAATACGGCGGCTGGTGGCTCTCAATGAAGTCCTGACGGCCTTCCCGCGGGACGAGGTTTTAAGCCACATGCTGGAGACGCTCGAATCCGTGAGGGGAACGCCGGAGAAGGCTCTGGCGTATTCGATCCTCGGCAGGGCTCTCTACACGCTCGACAGGGACAGGGACGCGGAGGCATACTTTGAAAACGCCATAGATATCGCCGGGAGCATAGACTCACCGAGGGTCAGGGGTGAAGTGCTGGCAGGGATAGCGAGGAACCTCGTCCTTTCGGACCGCTATAAGGACGGCTTGGAGCTTTTCAAGGAAGCCGTCGAGCTCCTCCAGGCCTCGCGGGGGCTGTCATCGGCGGCAACGTCATCGCTCATAAAGGTCGCCCGGCTAATTGAGAAGAGCGCCGACGAGATACCCAACGAGATGGCCCTCGACTTCTACGGGCTGGCACGGGAAGTTTACGCCTCCATATTCTTCAAACTCCAGGCAAAGTACATTGAGGACAAAATGGGGCTCATCAGAGACGTTTTGAAAAGGGGCAAAACGGCGGTGGAGGAGCTCCTTGAAAAGGGGGAGGTCGAGCCCGCGATTTCTATGATGCGTTTCCTTCCTCTGGAGGGCAGGGCTATATCGATGCTCGAGCTGGCCTACTGGCTCTACCTCCACGAGCAGCCGAGGCTCGGCAGGAGGGTCTTCGACGACGCCCTTGAGATAATCTTTGTGGGCAAGTTCAAGCCGGCCGACAGGGAGCTGGAGGGGATAGCGAAGCGCTTCCTGCGCATCGGCTTTCTGGAGGAGCCGCTGATCCTCGCGGGGGTGATAAGAGACGAGAGGCTGGCCTCCGAGCTCCTCGGGGACGTTGCCATGGCGTACGCCCGCTGGGGCGATAAAGCCAGAGCCCGTTCGATAGCCGAGGGTATACGGGACGAAAGCGTTAAGAACCGCGTTTTAGAGGCACTGGAGGGTGAGAGTTATGTGGGACACGAGCAAGGATTACCGCTTACTGGTGGCGGAAAAGGCAGTGGAGCTGTTTCTGAAGACGGTGGAGCACGCGAAGTTCAAGGGGAAGTGGAACAAGAAGGGAGCGATTCAGCTGGCGAAGGAGATGATTCCGGAGATACAGGCGATGCGGTACAGCTACGTGGAGCCGAAGGAGCTGATTGAGACACCACAGATGAGGGCCCTGAAGGAGAAGGCCAACGGTATAATCGAGGCTTTAGGCGGTGAGGACTGGCACCACAAGTTCATCAGCCTGGCCGATAAGAGCGAGCGCGAGAAGGTCGAGGAGCAGGTGGCCAAGGTCAGGTTCTTCCTGAACACGGTGCTCGGCCTCGAGAGACGCCTCGCCCTTGGCAAGATAAACGACCCCGTCATAGCGGTGGACATCAAGGTCGGCGAGGTGATGAGTGTCGGGAAGCACCCGAACGCCAACCGCTTGCTCGTCACTAACGTTAACATCGGCGACAGAGCGATAACAGTCGTTACCAACGACCTGACGGTGAAGGAAGGAAACCGCGTTGCGGTTGCACTGCTCCCGCCGGCCAACTTCCGTGGAATCGTCAGCGAGGGAATGTTCCTCGGCGCCGGTGAAGGCGTCCTCAAGGACGTCAAGGGAGAAATAGGCGGCCTGCCGAAGGGGGTTCCGCTCGAGGCCTTCAACGAGACGAGGAACCTCGTCGAGGCGTTTTTGAAGGGATGATTTTTCGCTTTTTGTTCCGATGTATTCACTAGCTTACTCGATTACTCTTCTTTCTTTTAGCCTATCTCCATCGTAAAACCCAACTCTGAATCAATTTATACTCGAAAAAAAGGAAGAAACTCTACGAATAGTAAAAGGAAAAATTTATATGGGATAATGTTCATGAAATTATGAAAACACCTCGGGGTGAAGCACTTGAAGTGGAAGTCTTTGCTGGCAGTCCTCATAGGACTGCTGGTGGTTGGAGTGACTGCTGGAAATTCCTATGCCCCAATACAAAAACCCCGCTATCCCGTCCAGCCATCGGGGCCATTGACAAAAGTCTTCACCGGGCCTAAGGCACCGCTCTATGCTCTTTCTTTCGTTAAAGGGAGAACATTGACACTCACTATAAACTTCAGTGCCATAAAAAATGCAACTTTCATTGGAATAGCCCTGAGACCAGCAGGTAATGGGGCGTACATTCCTGCATATTACATAGTTCAAGGGGCAAAGCCTTGGGAATATTCTCTCATTCAGAGAAAGTTTACAGAATTTGCAGAAGGCCACTTTAGGGCTCAGGTTTCGGACATTAAAATTGCATCGAGCATCGAACCCAACGTAAACTGGAACTATGCCGGGAGTATTGACTATATAACTCATACTGTCTCCCATCTCGGACAGAGCGGGTATCTTGAATTTAAGGGGTTCTATTATTATTACGTGATTGACCAGAATACTATTGAGTACTATGCCCAAACAAAGCTTCGTGGGGATGTATCCTCATCGGCGGTTGCAGTTAAGGATCTTGACCTCCACGTAAGCCGAGGGCACACACATGAGGTAATAGACGATTTCCTTCCTGACGGACACATTGGACCAACTACAAGTTATTATGAATCCCTGACCGTCGAATTGACTCCAGAAGAGGCAACCAAGATCAGTGCCAGTGCAGGCTATTCTGTAAACACAAACGATGATTACTACTTTAGGATTGATACCCACACTGCAGATCCTAACAGCTATGTGGATTTCCATGCATATGACTTCAAGAAAAAATCTTGGTGGAGGGACCCTCCCGCGTGGGGTCGTTCTTTCTACATGAAAACGGCCACTACTATGAAAACCACATCAACAGCTACCACTACGTATTTCGGTGTCTTCAAATACAGGGTAAGTGGAGAGTTCTATTTCAAAACCCCCGACTATACAGTGATAACAAAATCACCCGAAGACATAGACGTTTCAGTATTTGTCTACCCACCCCATACTGTGTTTCACGGTTAATATACTGATGCCTATCTCTATTCTTTTTGAAGTCAATTCCAGGTTAAAGTTTTTTGGCTCTTATATTGACTGGCTCCAGATACAGCCTTAAACATGCTCTACGATGCAAAGTTGAGCAACTTCTCACTTAAACCTCAGTTTACATATTGGGTTGAGGCTGACCTCCTCTCCGCCGTGAAGGGTGAGAGTTCCAACGAAGAACCCCCAACCCAAGGGCGGGAAGGTTTTCGGGCGCTCATCTCCTACTCCTCTCGCGAGTTTCGGCTCGGCCCGAAGGCACGGTCTCGCGCCCGTTACCCCTACCGCCAGACAGGATTGGGGGTTATCGCTCAAGGCCACTCATTGAGTTTCAAACCGCTCAAAGGCGGTTCTTGAAAAGGACGCTTAACAGCGTCTTCCCCCCAATGGCGGGAGGACACGCTGAAACCCCCTCTCACCGGGTTCTTTTGAGTGGCCTCTCCGAGGCCTTACTACACCCCAAAGTTCAAAAGGGTTTCGACTGTTGAAATGCCGGATTACCGATTACTGCACCCCCACCCTAAAAGGCGAGGCTTTCAAAAGAAAAAGTAAAACCTGCAAGAAATTCTCTCCCGACTGCCGGATACTGCGTATGTAATCCATAGTGGAAGTTAGGGAACAGGACGTATCCGGCCTTCTTCGACTTCCAGAACAGGAGCCTGAACCTCCCCCTGCAAACGAAAGCGCGGTGCAGAAGTATCTTGAATTCTTCAGTGAGCACGATGGGAAAGTTTTTCCATGTAATTCCACAGTTAAGGCAACATACAACGGCACGAGCACCGTTAGAGTGATGGAGGGAACGTGTGTTGTTCCAGCCTGTGTAATGGTGAACGGATGAAGTATTCCGATGGTCCAGCTACCCATTCTCTCTATCATCCTCTACGGGCTCCTCTTCCTTCTACCCGAGAGATTGCCTTTCCCCCTCTACGCCCTTTTTTATTCCATAGTTTTTACCTTTCAGGCCGCCGCCGTGTTTGATGGGCTGGGCGTTGATGCGCACTTACCCGGGTCCCTGGAGCTGGTGAGCTGGCCTACTCCTCCCTGATTGGCACGCTGATGGCATCTGTTCCGCTCGTACTGATAAGGAAGAAAAGGGGAATAACAGGGCCGATTCTCTGCTCTTCGCATAGTTCAGTCCTGCCTGAACCCCATTCTCTTCTTCACGACCTCCAAAGCCCTCTCCGCGTCGTCCCTGAACTCCCCGTAACCGAGCTCCTCCATCGTCTCGGGCAGGGGAACTCCAAGCTCCTCGTGCCATCCCCTCAGCCTGTAGAACTCCCTTCTCGCCTCGAGGAAGTCGTTGTAGTCTATAAACGCCGCGTTGCCCTCCGCCGGGCCGTCCGGCTCTGGCTCCCACCAGCGCGGGGGTATGGTATCGTCGAGCGGTGGGGTAACCCAGTCGAGGGCGTCGTGTATGCGCGCGATGCTCTCAACCGCCTGCGCGATCTTCCTGAACCTTTCAACGGTCCACTCCTCGCCCGTGGCCAGTGAGTAGAACCTCGCCAGGTCCTCCATCCTGTAGGACACGAACTTGCACGTTCCGAGCATGTCGGTGATGTAGCTCTCGTCCCTGCCCTCTATCATGGAAGGCACGAGCTCCTTCGCCGGCCCCTGGTTGGGCAACTGGTGCGGCCTCGGCCAGCCGCGGAGGTGGGAAGCACCAACGTCCGCTGTGGCGTAGCTTAAAGCGTAGGTTCTCCTTCCGCGCGGGTCCCAGGCGGGGCTTTCCATGCCCTTCACGTGTACCGCGAACTCGCAGCCCCTGCCGAGCCTCTCGCAGGCCCTCTTCACGCCGTCCGCCAGAACTGCCCCAATGCCCTTCCTCTCGGCCATCAGCTTGATTAGCTTCTCCTCAGCTTCCTCATCTCCGAAGCCTTTAACGGGGAAGCCTATCTCCTCATCAGTGATTAGGCCCCTCTCGACCAGCTCGAAGAGCCAGCCGATGGTGGCGCCGGTGGCTATGCTGTCGAGGCCGAGGTGATTGACGAGCCAGTTGAAGTAAGCCACCGCCGGGAAGTTGAAGACGCCGGTCGCCGCTCCGAGCATCGCTATGCTCTCGTACTCCGGCTTGACGCGGATTTTCCTGCCCTTGTATTCCACCTCGACGTAGCGGGCGCACTTTATCGGGCAGCTCTTGCCGTGGACGAACCACTCAGGGGTTACCTCGTACTTCTTGACTTCATCCCCTGCCAGCTTGCTCGCCAGCTCGTCCGGTATGTGGGGCCTTGAAAAGTTGTAGGCAGGGCTCATTCCAAGCGATGCGGAGCTCCTCAGCGCGTCGCTCGTTCCGTAGTTCCTCGTGTGCTCGTACTTAGGGTCGGTGGCGAAGTGCTCGTAGAACTCCTGCCATAGCCTCTGGAACTCCTCCGGCTCTGCAACCTTCGGCTTCTCTCCGGGCTCAACGACCACCGCTTTGACCTTCTTGCTCCCGAGGACTGCACCGAGACCGCCCCTTCCGCTCGCGCGCTCGGTGTCGTAAATCACGTTGGCAATTCTGCTGAGCCTCTCGCCGGCGGGACCGATTAAAGCCATACTCGCCTTCGGGTGCTCCTTCCAGAGTTCCCTGGCGACCTCGTAGTTGCCCCTGCCCCAGAGGTGCTTTGCGTCCCTGATTTCCACCTCCCCGTCGTGGACGTAGAGGTAGACAGGCTCCTCTGCCTTCCCCTCGATGATTATAGCATCGAAGTGCCCCTTGAGCTTTGGACCGAAGGCGTCTCCACCGCTGGAGTCGCTGATTAGCCCCGTCTCCGGGCTCTTGCTCACGGCTATGACCTTGCTCGAACCCGGAATCAGGCCGGTTAAACCTCCGGTGGCGAAGATGAACTTGTTGGCCGGGCTGAGTGGGTCGGTTCCCGGTGGCACTTCCCTGTAAATCAGGTAGTAGCCGAGGCCCTTTCCACCCACGAACTTCCTAATCACCTCGTCGGGCAGTTCCTCGTAGGTAACCTTTCCGGTGGTCAGATTTACGCGCGCAATCCGGTTGTGGTAGCCGTACATCAGACGCACCCCCTCACTTTTTCCACATCCTCCTCCTTGAGCCTCCAGCCCATGGCACCGGCGTTCTCCTCAAGGTGAACCCTGCTCCCGGCCTTCGGAATGGCGATAACGTTATCCTCCCGGATGAGGTAGTTGAGCGCAACCTGAGAAGCCGTTTTACCGTACCTCCTCCCAATCTCCGCCAGGCAGGGGTTCCTTGCGAGCGAGCCCTTCTCCAGCGGAGTGTACGCTATGAGCGCCATTTTTTCGCGCTTCATGTAGTCGAGAAGTCCGCTCGTCTCGGGCCACCTGTCGCGGAGTGAGTACTTCACCTCGTTGGCGACTATCTCGTACCTCCTCATGGCCTCCTGGGAGCGCTTGAGAAGCTCCAAGTCAAAATTGCTGACGCCTATGTAACGAATCAAGCCCTCATCAACCAGTTCTTCGAGTGCACGGAGCGTCTCTTCAATCCTCCTCCAGCTCTCGCCGGGCCAGTGGAGGAGGTAGAGGTCTATGTAGGTGCCGAGCCTTTTGGCGCTTTGCTTGGCTGCCTTCTTTGCCTCTTCGTAGCCGAAGTGTGTTGGCCACACCTTGCTGATCATGAAAAGCTCCTCGCGTTCGAAGCCGTCGATGGCCCTTCCAACCAGCTCCTCGCTGTGGCCGGCCCCGTAGAATTCAGCTGTGTCTATGAGGTTGATCCCCATCTCCAGGCCGTACCTCAGAACCTCAACGCTCTCCCTGTCGCGCGAGTAGTCGGGGCTCTCATAGCCCCCTATACCCCATGTACCCATACCAATCGCGGTAACCGTCTCAGCCTTAATCCTCTTCAAATCCCTCTGGATCATAACCCACCACACCTTTGGAATTAGGAAGCCGAACTTAATTAAGGTTTCCGTCTAAACGCTAAGATGGACAGAAATGGGATACGGCATGTTTTTAAATTGGAATCAAGAGTATTCCGCGGTGATACTATGGACCCGATGGCAGAGGTGTTTGAAAAAGCCAAGAAAAACCCCCAGATGAGGAAGAAGCTGCGGATAAAGGCGATTTTCTCGATGACGCTGTTCATAGCGTTCCTCGGTGTGATATTCATAACCATCGGAACGTTCATCTCCGCAAAGCAGGGGACTTTCCTGGGGATGAACCAGCTTGATTTCCTCAAGCTCAGGGCCCGCTACGGCCTCGTCATGATGGTTCTGATAATAATCCACCTGATCATGAACAGAAGCATAATGAAAAAGGAGCTGGAGCTGCTGACGGGTTAAACCTCCTCCAGCTTTTTCTTTACGTCTTCCGTGTTTTTCCGCGTTTCCTCAAGCGTGTTCTTGAGCCTCTCAAGCTCGACCTTGAATTCGTTCAGGGTTTTGTTCACCTGGTAGAAGGCAAACACCAAAACCACGAGGATTATCAAACCGAGTATTATGCTTATCCACCCGCTTGGAGTCGACATGGATTCCCCTCCCCACGGCATTTTTATCCCCCCAGATTCATAATCACGTCGTTGTCTATAACGAGCCTGAACGGCCTTGCACGGTAGTATTTCTTGGCCCTTGGGTCATCCGGCTCAAGTCTAAGTTCACTCTCGACGAGGCCGGCCTTTTCGAGCTTCTTGAGATGGAGATAAAGGAGCTGCCGCGATATTCCAAGTTCCTTAGCGAGTTCGTAAACGTACCACTCCTTCTGACAGAGAAGCTTGAGTATTCTGACCCTTACGGGGTTTGAAAGCGCATCGCAGATGGTGGCCAGCTCCTCGACACTCTGTACCATTTTCAACACCGCTGAGTCAAGACTAGAGGAGGGTTGGAAAAAAGAGATAAAAGCTTTCCGCTCATCCCACTATGGCTTGGTATTCATCCCCGCTGAGCACCTGGGGGGAGTACGCTACGCCGTACCTGTTTGAGAGCACCCCGGTAAACGCCCTCAGGTGGCTCTTGCTCCCGCTCATCAGGCTTTCAAAGACGGCCTTCACGTCCTCGTTGTCGGTTCTCCTGAGGTACTCCTGGAGGTCCTTTATATCTATCTCCTCGACGAGAGCCCCGACCTTAAGGGCCTCAACTTCCCCCACACTTCCCTTGGAGACGAGGTCGTCGTAGAGGTTCTGCATTTCCTTGCTCCTGAATTCGCCCACGCCGAGTCCCTCAATGGGATTTGTCAGGTTGTATTTCTCTATTAACTCCACCACCATGTCCATGTGCGTCTGCTCGCTCCTCGCTATGTTGTCGAATACCTGAACGCCTGTCTCGTTGAAAAGCGTCAGGTAAACGTCGCGCGCGAGCTTCTCCTCCTCGGCCATGTAAAGTATCGCATCTATCTCATCCTCACTGAGCTCCTGATAGGGCAGCACCGAGATGTCCGGCATGCCCAACTCCCCGCTGGAGGAACCTTGCCCCCGGTCCTCGGGAGGTCCCCCTCTCGCAGTTGATGTAGGGGAGGTCTCAGTCTCCCCGGCTATGCATCCCGACGCCGCAACAGCAGCCAGCAGAAGCAGACCGATAATCAGAAAACCGACCTTCTTCATTAATCCCCACCCCTTAGTTCGGCTATTGCCTCCTCCAGTATGGCCTTGAACTCCTCCCCGTCCAGACCGTACTTGTACTCAATCTCGGCCAGGGTCTCGTCAGGGGATGCGTCTATTCCGTTCTCCTTGAGTTTCCCAATAAGGTCTGTCACTTCAACGTTGAACTCATCAGCGAGCTGCTGGACGGTGTAATACTTCATCATGGTTCCCGTGATATACACGTCCCCCGTGACGTCGGAGGTGTACTCTACGGTGGATGTTTCCTCACTACCGCTGTACCCCGCGAAAACCTGATATCCTGCGGCAAGGAGGATTATGGGAACAACAACGGCGGACACAGCCTTGAGCTTGGAACTCCTGAACGCGGATTTCAGCATTACCCACATGCTCTTCACTCCAATGGCCAGGTGCACCGCGACGAGCCCGGCCATCACGAAGCCGAGATACGTGTGTACCAGCGTTAGAGTGTCTTTGTCGAGACCCAGGAACGTCCAGCTTATACTCTCCGCTATCCTTCCGCTCGGTGCGAGGTAGAGACCGATGCCCGTGACGAGCACGGCGGCGAAAACCACCGCCAGCAGAAGGTCGGTAACACCCCTTATGAGAGCCGAAGCCCTCATGCGGCCACCTCCGGTGGGCATTTAAAGTTGCAGTTCTTTTTCATCTCAATCACCTCATCTCTTCATTATTGCATATAGCAGCGCTCCCAGGAGCAGGAACGGGAGCAGAAGGAATGCAAGTCTTGCAAACATGATGAAGATGGCAAATATCCCGAGGCCCCACCAGCCGAATCCCCAGCCGTGCCTTCCGTGCATGGGGCCCAGTGCAGGACCGAATCCCCTCGGCATGTTCACACCCCCAGGTAGAGCCAGCCGACGATTTTATCCCCACAGTCCAGGGTGACCTTGACTCCGAAGGGCGTCTGATAGGCGCTTCCTATGGTGACACTGGAGAGCTCACAGCCGACCACCTTGCCGATGTAGTTGCCGTACTCGTCGAGCAGCTTGAGCACCGTTCCCCTCGAAGTCTCGTAGCGCTCCACCTTAACGCGCCCGAGCAGGGTCAGGGCGTCTTCCCTTACCTCTTCAACGTCTATCTCCTCGAGCGGAAACTCACCATACTCAACGAAGTGCCAGACTCGGGACTTGACTTCCATAAGGTTCGCCTCCCGGAAAGTTAGAAAGGGAAAAACATCAGAGGGGCATTCCAACCCTGTGGGCAAAGCCCCTCATCCAGCCCCAGGCGTGTCTGAACATGTTGGCGATTCCATCGATGATACCGCCCTGGGTTCCCGCGTCGCCGTGGCGGGCGCCCATCATGCCCACGGCAGCGCCTTTCATTCCACTGTCATGGTCGGGGGCGGAGGCGGAGTATCTCGTCCACCTGCTCCGCGGGCAGCACCTGCGCGGTGTAGTCGACACCCATAACCTCAAGCTGGCCGGCGAAGGCCCTCAGGTGGCTCTCGCTGCCCGCCATGAGGTTCTCGTAAACCTGCTTGATGTCCTCGTTGTCGGTCTGGGCTATCCAGTCCTCGAGGTCCTTTATGTCGGTCTCCTCTATCAGTGCGCCGACCTTAAGTGCGTCCTCCTGGCTTACGCTTCCCATCCCAACCAGCTGGTCGTAGAGGGCCTGAAGGTCGTCGTTCTGGAAGACACCCACCTCGTCGAGAGTCTCTGGGGCGGTCAGGTTGTATTTCTCTATCAGTGAAAGAACCGCGTCCATGTGCATCTGCTCGCTCCTCGCTATGTTGCTGAACACCGGAAGGTCCCACTGCTCGTAGAGCGTCAGGTAAACGTCACGTGCGAGCTTCTCCTCCTCCACCATGTACAGCAGGCCATCTATCTCCTCCTGGCTGAGGTCGGAGTAGTACGTCTCCATAGTGCTGTTAAGCATGGGTGCGGTTGTCCGACCGGCGTACGGGTTCTCTCCCGGAGTCCCGTGCCACGCTGCCACGCTTCCCAGAGTGAACCCCAGGGCAGCCAACATCAACAGGGCGATACCCCAAATCTTTTTCCTCATGTCTCTTCACCTCTCCATGTGTAAGTTCAATATTACATATGCATGCAGGGTTTATAAAGTTTTTGGTAACCACTCATATAAAGCAACCAAATCGACGTTTAGAAAGGCCATCTGACAGTGCCAATACGGGTAGAATTCCATGCTACAAACAGACTAAACTAGAAAAAGAAAGGACATCAGGCCCCAAACTTCTCGCTCCGGTTCATGAGGTCCATCATTATGTGCACGATATCGTGGCCCTTTATCCTGCCGAGGCCGCCGCGCATGCACTCGCGCTCGCCGAAGCTCTCGGTGTGGTCGGCCCTGACGCCACCGCCGGCTATGAGGAGCGGAACCGGGTCGCCGCTGTGGTTCATAACCTCACATGGAGTGCTGTGGTCGCCGGTTATCGCTATCACGACGTCCTCGAGGTTGATGTGGTCGATGATGTAACCTATCATCCTGTCGGCCTTCTCAATCATCTCGGCCTTGAGCTTCGGGTTGTTGTCGTGGCCGGCCGCGTCGGTCGGCTTGAAGTGGAGGAACACGAAGTCGTAGTCCCTCAGGAGTTCGACGACCTTCCTGGCCTTGGCCATCTCGTCGGTGTTGTACTCGCCGGTTGCTCCCTCAGGGGTGTAAACATCAAAGCCTATCGCCCTGGCAACGCCCTTGACGAGGGAAACCGCTATGACTGCCCCAGCCCTGACCTTCCACTGCTCGGTGAACTTCATCGGGATGCCTGGGTAGATTCCGGCACCGCGGATGAGCAGGTAGTTGGCGACGGGCTTCCCCTCCTTCCTGCGCCTCTCGTTTATCGGGTGTTTGTCCAGAACCTCATGGGCCTTCCTTGCGAACTCTTCAAGGATTTCCGCGACCTTCCTGCTCTCCTCATCCTCCCAGGTGAACCTGTGGGGCGGCTTGCCCGCCTCGTGGGGGTCGTTCTCCCCGACGCGATAGCCCGCGGCCATGCCCTTGAGAACCAGAACGGCCCTGTGGCCTGTCGCACCGACGAATATGAAGTCCACGGGGAGCTTAACGTTCTCCTGGATCGACTTTGCCAGCTCGTGGGCCTCCTCGGTGCTTATCCTGCCCGCGCGCCTGTCGGTGATGATTCCGTCCTCTATGGTGGCAAAGTTCACGCGGAAGGCCAGGTCGTCCTCGCTGAGGTCGAGGCCAACCCCCATGGCCTCAAGGTAGCCCCTGCCGCGGTAAACCTTGTAGGGGTCGTAGCCGAAGATGCTCAGGTGGGCGGTATCGCTGCCGGCCGGCTGTCCGGGCTTTATGGGGTCCTGCTGGCCGAGGATTCCCATCCTGGCGAGCCTGTCCATGTTCGGAGTGTCAGCGTACTCCAGTGGGGTCTTTCCCCCGAACTCCTCTATCGGCCTGTCTCCGAGACCATCGAGGATTATAAGAAGTCCCTTTCTCTGCTTCATATCTATCACCTGGGGTGAGTAGAAGGGTGGAGTTAAAAGCTTTGTTGGATGATTGTGGCCCCTCCCACCACCCCAAAAAAGCTTTTAACCTACCCCCGTTTCTCCCACTGGAGGTGAGGTTATGAAAACCCTTTGGGCACCATGGAGGATCGAGTACATACGCTCACCCAAACACGATGGCTGCATTTTCTGCGACTTCCCGAAGGAAAACCGCGACAGGGAGAGGCTCATTCTCTACCGCGGGAAGCACTGCTTCATAATCATGAACAACTATCCCTACAACCCGGGGCACGTCATGATAGCCCCATACAGGCACGTCGGAAGGTGGGAAGACCTGACCGAGGAAGAGCTTCTCGAAATAATGAAGCTCTCTCAGCTCATGATAAAGGCCCTGAAGAAGACCATGAATCCACAGGGCTTCAATATGGGTGTGAACCTCGGCCGCGTTGCCGGGGCGGGCATAGACGACCACGTGCACCTCCACATAGTGCCGAGGTGGAACGGGGACACGAACTTCATGCCGGTTATAGCCGACACCAAGGTCATTCCGGAGTCGCTTGAGGAAGCCTACGACGAGCTGAAGAAGGCAATAGATGAAATAGCAGGAGAGACCGGGCCTTAGGCCCTCTTAACTTCTATTGTGAACTCCCTGTTGAGGAGCAGCCCCTCAAAGAGGTCGCTTCCCAGCTCCAGCACAGGAACATCGGCCTCTATAATGCTCTTTTTACCCTCCGGGTCCCCCACAGTGAGTCGGGTGAGCTTTCCGCCGCGGACAGCAGCGGATAGAAACGTTCCATCCTCCGCACGTCCCTCCAGAACAAAGTCCTCTCCCTTGAGCTCCCATGAGACCCTTTTTATCAGGGCTGGGGCGGTTTCGGGGGTCACCCTCTCAACGACGCCCCTGCCGTTCCGTATTTTCGCCACGGGACAGCTTGCCTGGGCGTTGCAGAAGTCCCTAATAGCCCCCGCTATCCCCCTTGCAAAGTTATCCAGCGGTTGCCCATCAGCGCCTCGCCGAACCCTGCCCAGCTCGCGGAGACCCTCAGCCTTCCCCCGACCACCTCAAAGGTTATTGTGAGTATCCCCCTGTCCCCGGTGAATGTGTAAACGGCACGGTGCTCCTGGAATCCCACGGTTAGTTTGAACTCGTAGCCGAAGTTGAAGATGAAGCGGGGCACTTTGAAGCGAACCCTGTCGCCCTGGATATCCTCGAAGTACGGGAAGAACGGAAGGGTTTTCTCAGGCTCGCTGAGGATAACCTGAAGGCTTTCCCACGGGTGAGAGATTTCAACTTCCCAGCTCTTCGTTTTCACGTTTATCCCCACAGAAACCATAGAAAGAGATATAAAAAGCGTTTCTTAAACCGTTGGTTTGGAACCCGGTGCAAGAGGAAAGAAAAAAGAAATCAGTCCTCAACAGCGTAGAGATGGACCTTTCCGTGCGGAATTCCAGCTTTTTTGCCGTACCATTCACTGAGGAAGCGATGGAGTACAACGAGGAGCGGTACCGCGATGGCGAGCAGCAGCCAGCCGTTCCTCAGCCCCGCGGCAAAGAGCAGGAGCACAACGGCGCCGACGAAGCCCGCGGTGAGGGCGTAAGGTATCTGGGTGTTCACGTGGTCGATGTGGTCGCAGCCTGAGAACATGGAGCTCATGATGGTTGTGTCACTGATTGGTGAACAGTGGTCCCCGAAAACGCCGCCGGCAAAGACCGAGGCGATGCTGGCGTAGACGACCGGTCCAAAGCTCCCGCTGAGCCCGTAGGAGAGGGGAACCGCTATCGGCATCATTATCGCGAAGGTCCCCCAGCTCGTTCCTGTCGTGAAGGAGATGAACGCCGCCACCACGAAGACGACGAGGGGAACCAACCCAGGTGAAAGGACGTTCGATGCGACGCTAACTATGTAGTCGGCGGTGCCAACCGCGTCGCAGGCGCTCTTGATGCTCCACGCGAGGATGAGTATCATCATGGCGAAGTGCATCTGCTTCATTCCGGCAACAAGGGTGTGCTCGACATCCTCGAGGCTCATTATCTTCATCGCCAGAACGAGAACCATTGCGACGATGACCATGGAGAACGAACCCCAGACGAGGGCCCACGTTGAGTCCGCGTTGGAGAGAACCTCTTGAAAGCCGCCCTTGGCGTAAGCGGCGCTGCCTCCGCCAGTAACCCACAGGCCGAGGAACGTCATGAAGACAAGGGCCGCAACGGGTAGTATAAACACCCAGACGCTTTCCTTGCCTTCTATGGGCATCCCCACGTCCACCTCCGTCGTCATCATCGGCTGCGCCCCATCGCGGAGGACCTTGCCCTCGGTCCTGGCACGCTGCTCAGCGTGAAGCATCGGGCCGTAGTGCCTGTGGGTGATTGCAACGAGGTAGACGAGGATAACCGCCAGGATGGGGTAGAACCTGTAGGGCCAGCTGGCAAACCACGCTGAGTAGGCGCTTATATCCGCACCGACGCTCGCTATCGCGTCCTTCAAGAGGCCGAGCTCGTAACCGATCCAGGTGGAGACGACCGCCAGAACCGCCACCGGAGCGGCGGTTGAATCGTCCGCGTAGGCTAAGAACTCCCTCGAAACCCTCGCCCTGTCCGTGATGGGCCTCATTGTGTTGCCGACGATGATGGTGTTGGTGTAGTCGTCGAAGAATATTATCGTTCCGAAGATAGCCGCCATCAGCGAGGCTGCACGGCTCGTTTTAACCTTCCGCGTCACCGCCTTCGCTATGGCGTTCATGCCGCCGGCCTTGTATATCAGCGCTACCCCTGCACCTATGAGTGCGTCGAAGAGGAGAATCCTCGTGTTCCAGAGGTCGGTAACAATCTGCCCGTTCTCCTCCCAGGCGGACGCTATGTTGAAGGCTATCCACTTTAGGGTTTCAGTCGTGGCCCCTACGGGGTTTCCCCCCGCCACCAGCAGTCCACCAACCCACACTCCGAAGAACAGGGCGAAGAGAACCCTTTTGGTCAGGATGGCGAGACCGATGGCCACGAGAGGTGGCAGGAGTGAGAGTACTCCAAAGTCCGACATGATCCGATCCCTCCCATCTTTGGCAAATTTCGTTTGATGTACCGGACAAGCGGCACCGGTGTGGGCTAACAAAAAACATTTTTATTACTTTTGTAACAAATATACCAAAAAAGCAGAATTCTGTTTCATTTGGAACAGAATTACCTCATCCCGCGTATGATCCTTTCCAGGACCTGGTACGCCCTTGGCGCTTCTTCCCGGTCAATAACAAAAATCGTGTCCTTATGGCAGGAGATCACCTGGGTTATGTTTATCCCGTTTGCGGCCAGCGCCGAGGTCATGAACACGACAACTCCGGGGGTTTCAATTATGTCCTCAGGGCTTATCACAGTAAGGGCGGTCTGGTCCCTCAGTATGCCAACGACCTCCTTCACAAGGCCAAGAACCTTTGCCTCGTCCTCACTCGCGATGACGATTGTGAACGTGTCCCTAGCCTGGGTCAGCTGGAAGAACCTCGATTTGCTCATTATTTCCAGCAGATCCTTCACGGCCCTGACAAGGTGTTCCTTCGAGACGGTTATCACGCTGACATCGGATTGGAGCTCTATGATGCTGTTTCCAACGACGCTCCTCACCCGCTCCTCAAGAAGGGACCTCTCATCCCTGAGCTCCTCCCCGAGGCGGATCAGGGCCATCTTAACCGCGGGGATGGATGCGTCCAGGCCGGCGTCGGCTACGAGTATCCTCGCAAGGGCACTGTAGTTAACGATGCCGAGGCGCATGCACTCCCGCACAAAGGGCCGCCTCATTATCTCGTCCCGCACAATCTCGGCTATGCTGGGTTTTCCGGGGTTCATTGTTCATCATCCCAAGGCCGGAAACGGATTATATCCCGGCTATTCTCTTCCATCTCTCCTTCGTCCTCCTCCAGCAGCCCGGCGGCATGAGCTCGCCCTCGGGGCAGTAGCCGAGCTGAACGCACCTGGGCCCGAGCTTCGCCCACTTTATCACGGGCCTGAGGTCATCGTTCTTTGCGATCTCCTCCAGCATCTTCCAGGCCACTTCCCGTATCTCCCACTGGGCCCTTTCGCATGCCCTCAGGCCGAAGAAGTGCTTCAGCTCGCGGAGGTTCATGGTCATGACGAGCTTCGTCCTCACCGCCTGGGGGAGTACAAAGCGCGCGTCCTCCTGGTGAACTCCCGCATTGTAGCTCTCCTCGTAGAGCTCGATAGCCTTCCTCATTAACTCCTTCCATTTCTCGTAGAGCCCAGGCTTCTCCTTCACGCTCTCTGGAATTACGAAGGTCTCTTCGACGTCGTTGGGGTTCAATTTTATATAGCGCTGTGACTGTTGGGTATAACTTGCAAGTCTGTGTCTCACAAGTTGGTGTGAACACGTCCGAGAACATCCCTCGATCGCGAAGGTGAGAACCGCGTGCTCCAGTATTGACTCGTGACCATACCCCAAAACCCGGGGCAGATGCATCCGAACGTCCCCTTCGCCCATGCGCTCGAACGCTTCCGTCTCCCATTCATCCCAGTAGCTTATGAGTGCCGCCCAAGTGACGGTTTCGAGAGGTTTTTTCGTATAATTGACAAGGGTAACCCTGATCCCATCCCCCATTCGCGCCACCGGAGATAGAATCGGGCCAGGTTTATTAGGTTTACTTTGGGATGACCTCCTCCTCGCCTTGAAGGGCGGGGGTTCCAACGAGCTAACCCCTCACTAAAGGCAGGGAGGTTTGAGGGGTTCTCATCATCACCTCTCTATTACTGCGGTAGCTTGAGCTAATTCGAAGAGGGTTTCCTCTTGGGCTTTGCTTGGTTGGAGTTTGACGGTTACTGTTCGCTTCATCTCAAAGTATGGTGTGGCTTTCAAGCCTTAATAGCTTTGCTTTCCTGCTTAATGGCTTTTTGGATGGTTGTCCGTACCCTGCCATAAAGGGCGAGGCATGTTAAAGAAAAAAGTCACGTAAAAGAGGCTGAATATGGCACCAATGCTGCCCAGGTCCGGGCATTTTTCAGACTTTCCATAATATCACCCAATGTCTGTACGATTTTCAGATATAAAAGAGTCCTCTCCAACGTCTGCGAAAAGAATGTCAAAATGATCCATCAAAAAATCGAAAAGGAAATGGGAACAAAAAACTAAACAGGTGCCGGCTCTTCAACGGGCTTGGATATCTCGTCGGGCAGTGAGAAGAACGCGATTATCTCGAGGATTGCCGCTATGACAATAAGCAGTCCACCGATCAGAACTAGCATCAGGATTGCACCGATGATGTACAGCAGCGCGACCGTGTGGAACATGCCCACCCCAGTCTCCTCAGATATCATGTCGTAGCTCTGCTTCATGAACCACACACCGATTATCATGAGAATCACTGCGATAATGCCACCGGCGCCCATCATGCCCAGGCCGAACTCGGGTGACTTCGAGGCACCCAGCATCGAGCCCCACATGGTTCCCATAAGTATCAGGCTGGCCAGTATGTTCAGTATGGCAGCCCAGAGGTACTTGCTAAATATCTCGTCCCTGTCGGTAGCCTCGGCGATGTTTTTGACGGCCAAGAGCTTCAGGATGAATCCTATGAAGCCGAGGCCCACAACGGTCAGGATGGCTCCGATGCCACCCATCATTTTGGCATTTTTCAAATCACTCACGGGCAATCACCTCGAAAATAAATGTCTTCATAATCATTTAAAAGGTTTTCCACCAGTGGCTATAAAAGTATGACACATCCATATCGGAAGTACTTCATGTGGCAAAGAATGCGGCGATGTTCATTACGTTTGGAAAGCCAGCGTGCATTGATGCTCAAAAGATTTCAGTCCTATCCCACTTTCTCCGACGAAAGGGTTATTAAAACCGGGCTCCAGCTTTAGACGGTGATGCACATGGTGGTTAGCCTTGCAGGAAGGGATGTTCTCTGCCTTCAGGACTTTACGAGGGAGGAGATTGAGACTATTCTCAAGACAGCCGAGATGATGAAGATCTGGAACAAAATAGGCAAGCCGCACCGCGTTCTTGAGGGCAAGACCCTGGCCATGATCTTCCAGAAGCCCTCAACCAGAACGAGGATCTCCTTCGAGGTTGGAATCTACCAGCTCGGCGGCTATGGCCTCTACCTCAACGCCAACGACCTCCAGCTCAGGCGCGGCGAGACGATAGCAGACACCGCCCGCGTCCTCAGCAGGTACGTGGACGGAATGATGGCGAGGGTTTACGCCCACAAGGACGTCGAGGACCTCGCCAAGTACGCCAGCGTCCCGGTCATCAACGGTCTGAGCGACTTCAGCCACCCGTGCCAGGCTCTCGCTGACTACCAGACCATCCTCGAGAAGAAGGGCCGCATAGCCGGCCTTAAGATAGTCTACGTCGGTGACGGAAACAACGTCGCCCACTCCCTCATGATAGCCGGAACCAAGCTCGGTGCCAACGTTGTTGTTGCAACCCCCGAAGGCTTCGAGCCGGACGAGAAGGTCATCAAGTGGGCCGAGAAGAACGCGGCCGAGAGCGGCGGAAGCTTCGAGCTCCTTCACGACCCGGTTCAGGCGGTTAAGGATGCGGACGTTATCTACACCGACGTCTGGGCGAGCATGGGTCAGGAGGCCGAGGCCGAGGAGAGGAGGAAGATATTCCAGCCGTTCCAGGTCAACAGGGACCTCGTCAAGCACGCCAAGCCAGACTACATCTTCATGCACTGCCTCCCGGCCCACCGCGGCGAGGAGGTCACCGACGACGTCGTTGACTCCCCGAACAGCGTCGTCTTCGACGAGGCCGAGAACCGCTTGCACGCCCAGAAAGCTGTTATGGCCCTCGTTATGGGTGGGATTAAGGTCTGAGGGCTTTTTCTTCTTCCTTTGTTCCCCTCCAGAACTCAGCCCCATGTGAAAGTCCACTTTCATAGAGGGCGTCATTTGTGAAAGTGTATTTTCATAAAAAGTGGCAGTTTATGAAAGCAGACTTTCACAGATAGTGCCTTTTGTGAAAGTGCAGTTTCATAAAACGGCGCTTTTATGAAAATGACCTTCCATAAATTCCACAACATGAGGACTAGCCAAAACAACTTAAGTTTTAAAACAGTTTTGTGTAGCACAGATCTGGGTGAGCAGATGTTTGAGGGGATTATAATGAGGCTTATTAAACTGCAAGCACCACAGGAGGAAGGATTGGACATATCCAACTACATTAAATTTATCGAACACCTTATTAAGGCGAATTTAGATACCAAATGAGAGGATGCGATCGATAGCAGAATCAATGGAGTTTAATGAGATAGTCAGGAATGGGTTTGGGGGTGATTAGAAGTGCCGGATTACTTTTTGGTATCCCTTTCAAACAAGGGGAACTTAGAACTCTGTATGAAACACAACCTCGCAGGGTTTACAAACAGTATAAACGGCCTCTGGACGTTTTTTGATATAGACGTTGGGGATTACATCTCATTTCTGTACGGGGCCCGGGTGAGGAATCTGTACAGGGTTGTTGGAAAAGTTGCATACAGGAACGCCGAGAAGCTCCCTCCGTGGCCTTCGATAACATTCAGATCAGGAAGGACATATTACTTCCCATTCAGGCTGTTCTTAAAGCTAGAGCGAGAGTTCGACGAACCTATGGTCAGACGAGAATTCTCATACGTCGCCGAGAATCTGCTTTTAAGAGGCGGCTACCGAAAAACTCACTTCCAGGCGGATACCCTCACGTTTTACAATGTTTCGGAGATGGGGGTGCCATATACTGACGAATCAACTTACTTAGAACTCAATGCAGAGACTTTTGAGCCAAGAATTGTGTTCAAACGAGAAAATCAAACGATTCCAGAGAAGTTCTATTTCAAAGAGCTTATACTTCAATCACTTGTGAGAAAAAGACTCAAAGCTACAGTTCTTCGCGATGCCTTAGAATTTTTCGGCGTGGATAATTCACCCAACGAATTTGAAGTGCTTGGGGAAAAGGCCCTCCCCGAGGGATATGCAGACATTTTCATAAAATTAAAACACCCCTCTGCGACTAATAAATATCTGCTCGCGGAAGTCAAGACTGGGAAAGCTCAGAAAAGGGACGTGGAGCAACTAAGGAAATATACTGAGGAATATGGAAAAGAGGCTGTTGGAGGAATATTAATAGCCAGAGAATTTTCAAAATTCGCCTTCAGGGACGGCAGGATACTACCCATCAGGTACTATTTTGAAGGTCTGGATTCTTCCGCAGAGTACAGCTACGGGGAACTATTGAACATGCTGAGGTTGGAGGTGGAGACATGAGAAAAAGGCTATCCATGTTTGTAACTTCAGGAAGAGATTCACGTATTCGTCTCCAAGTGAGGTGCATCATGATGTTGAGAACTCTCAAGTCTTGGATTGTGGAAGAACTTGTGGGGCCCAGTTCCCCGGTATTTGGCGTTCGCATGATGAATGCGCATGTTTTGGAGCGAATTCTCGTTTTCCTCTGAATTTGGATTTAATAATAAAATCCCCCTCTGACTTACCACCTTTATCTATCACTTTAAGTCTAAAATCATTTACCTCAATCTCTGTTTCAAACATCAAAACTAAAGGCAGTTTTTTCTGCTTATAAAAATATTGCTATTGATACGCTATCTGGATATCCTCAACCCTTTTATATTGAAGAACCATTGTTCCAACCATGCTGGAAAAGCTCTTCAGCCTCGGCTACTCCAAGACATTCGCGGAGCGCTATTACGAGCTCTGGAGCGAGAGGGCTCTAGCCATAGCCGAGGCCATGGAAAAGCCTCTGCCGAGGTGCTTCCGCGTAAACACCCTCCGCATCGAAGTACCGAAGCTCACCAAGCTCCTCAACAAGAAGGGCTTCCAGTTTAAGCGCGTTCCCTGGGCGAGAGAAGGGTTCTGCCTCACTCGCGAGCCCTTCTCGATAACCTCCACTCCGGAATATCTGAGCGGTCTCCTCTACATTCAGGAGGCCAGCTCGATGTACCCTCCCGTCGCTCTGGAACCGAAGCCCGGCGAAACCGTCGCCGACATGGCCGCCGCCCCGGGTGGAAAAACCTCCTACCTCGCCCAGCTGATGGAGAACAAGGGAATAATCTACGCCTTCGATGTCGGGGAGGAACGCTTAAAGGAGACCCGTCTGAACCTTTCCCGCCTCGGGGTAACCAATACTGTACTCATCCATAAGTCCTCACTCCACATAGCCGAGCTGGGCGTCGAGTTCGACAGAATCCTCCTCGACGCACCGTGCACGGGCTCGGGCACCATACACAAGAACCCCGAGAGGAAGGCCAACAGAACGATGGAGGACGTGAAGTTCTGCCAGGGGCTGCAGATGCAGCTTATCGAAAAAGCCCTTGAGGTTCTGAAGCCGGGAGGAATCCTCGTCTACTCAACCTGCTCCCTCGAGCCCGAGGAGAACGAGTTCGTGGTTCAATGGGTTCTCGACAACTTCGACGTTGAACTGCTCCCGCTCCGCTACGGCGAGCCCGCTTTAACGAGCCCCTTCGGAATCGAGCTTAGCGGGGAGATAAGAAAGGCGAGGCGCTTTTATCCGGACAGGCACGGGACGAGCGGCTTCTTCGTTGCGGAGATTAAGAAACTCTGAGACATCCCCAATTCAATCCTTCGATTCCGGCGCGAGCTTCTCATCGAGCTCCCTCAGCCTTTCAATGACATCCGCACTGAGGTTCTTCTCCAGCTCTTCCCACGCGGCCTTGGCCAGCTCGAATTTCGAGTCGTACTTTCCGAGGGCCGTCCAGTGAATCTTCTTCCCCTCGACGAAAACGTCTATGTCGCAGAGGCGCTTGTAGCCGTGGTACTCAATGCCTTTGAGCAGGAACTTAACGCGCACCGGGTCTTCCCATGTCAGGAGCTTGAGCTTGTAAACCGGAACGCGCATGAATGGCCTCGGATAGTCCCAGTCCCAGCCCTCTCCAATGACGAAGCCAATGTCTATGTCCTCAATCACCATCATGAGGCGCTCTATGTTCTCCTCGTAGCGCTTATCGGTGTCGTAGATTTTAATCGTGATCTCGTTCCACTCGGGCATCAGCCTGAGCAGAAGGACGGGAAGGTCAACGCTCAGCTCCCTGTAAACCTCAAGGAAGTCCCTGCGGACGAGGACGGCACCATCGATGTCCTCCGGCCCGATCGGGGAGTTGAGCTTTTTCTTGGTCACGCCGATTATCGTGTCCCCTGCCTCACCCTCGTCAAGGGCCGTCCTTATGTCCATTATCTCCCCGCCGTACTTTTCGGAGATGAGCTTCAGGCCCTCCTCAACCTTGCTGGGGACCCTTATGAATATCAGCGTGCTCTCCACATGAACCTTTTCTATCGGGAGCTTCTCGTTCAGGATAAGGCTCAGAACAACCGGGGCGTGGGAACTCACGAGAAAGGCCGTCTCCGGCGGTATCGTCTCCTTCTTCCATTCATCCGTGACGAAGACTATCGTCTCGAACTCGCTGCTCCTCTTAATCGCCTCGTCCGTTGGTATCTCACCGACCCCAAAGGCTTCCGAGAGGGCCCTCTTCACGGCCGGGATGTCCCCGGTTCTAAGGAAAATTATGGACGGTCCAAAGCGGAGAACCTTCATCACATGCCCCTCCACATCTTGTATCCTCTATCTAAATCCGTCCCGCCGGGATACTTCACCCGGTAGGTCTTCCCGCTCGGGAGAAGAACGAAGTTGACACCGAGGACGCCGTTCAGCCCCCGGTCTATCAGCTTGAAGTTGTGGCCGTAAAGTCTGAAATCGGCGTCCAGGCCGGCCACCTCCCTCCACGTGTGGCCGAGGGCGAACCTCCTGCCCTCTATCTCAACGATGGTTCCTGGCTCGACGACACTTCCCCCGAAGAACTCCCGGACTACCTCAGGCTCATCCTCGTTGCCTGGGACCACGTAGAGTTCCGTCCCAGGGTTCTTGAGGACGCGGGCCAGCTTTCTCACCGCCCCAATGTAGAGCGGCTTCATGTCGGGTCTTCGCTCAAGCTTTATGTTGTCCGCGAGGTCGCCCGTGTGGATAACGTACTCGGGACGGACCCTGTCGATGAGCCCACCTATGAAGCGGTAAGCGCTCTCTGGGGTGTCGCTGACGTGCATGACCTTCGTTTCGTCGGTGGATGACAGCAGCTCCAGGACTTTTTTCCGGAAGAGGGGGAGTTTTATCGGCATTAAATAGAGTAGGAGCAGGGTTTATATATACCTTCGCCAAGTTACTAAGGGTGTTACCATGAAGGTTCTTGTTCTCGGTGCCGGAAACGTCGGCACGGCTATAGCCTGGGATTTAAGGGACGAGTTCGACGTTCACGTTGGGGACGTCAGCGATGAGAGACTGAAGGCGGTGTCCGAATTCGCCACGCCCCTGAAAGTTGATGCGTCCAGCTTCGATTCCCTTGTCGAGGCCATGAGGGGCTTTGAGCTTGTGATAGGAGCCCTGCCTGGCAGATTCGGCTATCAGTCCGTTAGGGCCGCCATAAAAGCGGGCGTTGACATGGTTGACGTCTCGTTCATGCCGGAGAACCCGCTAGAGCTTCGCGATGAGGCTGAAAAGGCGCAGGTGACGGTTATATTCGACGCCGGCTTTGCCCCGGGGCTGAGCCACATCCTGATGGGAAGGATATGGGGGGAGATGGACGAGCTAAGGGAGGGCTACATCTACGTCGGCGGCCTCCCAAAGGAGCCCAAACCGCCACTCTATTACAGAATTACATGGTCACCGAAGGATTTAATTGAGGAGTACACGAGGCCGGCGCGCGTGATAAGGGACGGCGAGGTTAAAGCAGTTGACCCCTTCGAGAGGATTGAGGAGGTAACCGTGGGCGACTTCGAGTTCGAGGCCTTCGTAAGCGATGGTCTGAGGAGCCTCCTGGAGAGCGTTAGGGCAGAGAGGCTTGAGGAGTGGACGCTCCGCTGGCCAGGACACCTGGAGAAGATGAGGGTTTTAAGGGAGCTCGGCTTCTTCAGGCCGGAGCACGTTGATAAGACGCTTGAGGTTATAGCCCCACTCATGACCTACGAGAGCCCGGACTTCTCGATAATGCAGGTGGTCGGAAGGGGAACGCTGGACGGCGAGGAGAATGAGATAGGCTACCTCCTGTACGACGAGGAGAAAGGTGGCCTCACCTCGATGGCCCGCGTCACAGGATTCACCGCGGCCATAATAGCGAGGCTCGTGGCCGATAAGGGCTGCATCTTCGGCGTTATCCCGCCGGAGATACTCGGAATGCGCATAGACACCTTCGAGAGAATCGTCGACGAGATTACGGACAGGGGCATAAGGCTCGAGAGGTGGGAGAATGCTCCACCTGGTGATAGCCGAGGCGGAGCTTGAGCTCGTCCCGAAGGCCATACTGGACCATCCAGCCGTTGTGAACCACGCCAGGAGGAGGGGAAAGAGGCCGGACGAGATACTGCTGGACAGCACCTACCACCACGCGGCCATCAAAAAGCTCCCGGACGGAGAGAGGCGCGGGAGGCCGGACATAGTCCACATCTGCCTCCTCAACGCCCTTGAGAGCATTGCCAACAAGGAGGGGCTCTTGAGGGTCTACGTCCACACCAGAAACGACGAGGTCATCCACATCAAGCCGGAGACGAGGATTCCAAGGAACTACAACCGCTTCGTTGGGCTGATGGAGAGCCTCTTCAGGGATCGGGTCGTGCCGAGGGGCCTGGAGTTGCTCCGCATTGAGGAGAAGTCCCTCGGAGAGCTCGTGGAGGAGTTAAACCCCGACGGGGTCTTCGTGATGCACGAGGAAGGGAAGCCCACAAAGCCAAAGGACTTTGGGAAGATACTGGGTGGACTTGAGAACCCCCTCGTCATCGTCGGTGGATTCCCCCATGGGGATTTCAGGGGCGAAACGCCAGGGGAAAAAATAAGCATTTACGAGGCCCCGTTGATGGCCTGGGCGGTTGTGAACGAGGTAATCATCAACTTTGAGCATTGGGTTCCCTGAAAAAAGCGAAAAAGCTACATAATGTTTTTATATTTTGTTTATGCTTATTTTTTTGGCACTTGGAAACAACACAGCAAAGGCAATCCAATGGGGGTGTGTTAATCCATGCGAAAAATAAGCTTCCTGATGGCGTTCCTAATCGCCGGATACGTCCTTGGAATATGGAACTTCCTGGTTCTGCCGAAGTACTACATAACCTTCGGGCTCAAAGGATTCCTGATTTCACTCCTCCCGATGCTGGTGGCAATGTTCCTGATATACAGCGAGGCGGAGAGCACCAAAAAGACCCGCTACCTCATATACGAGCTGTTCTTTAAGATAGCCAGGACTCCCGCACTGATATTCAGCCTGCTGATGTTCCTGATGATAATGCTCGGCGTCACCACCTACTACTCCTCCTACGGTCTCGCCCTCATCTTCGGGATGGGCTCGGGGTACATCCCCATTCTGGCTGTCGGGACGATACTGCTCTCTGTTCTGATGCTCATACTGGCAAAGGGCAGAACCCTCGAGTTCATCTCGGTCGTCTCGATACTCTTCGTTCTTTTCGCCCTCGCTTCGGCGTTCCTGATCAGGAACCAGGCGCTCAGCATGGTCACCGCGCCACAGGCGGTTCAGTACATGAACAGTGCGGTGTCCTCAATAACGTCCTTTGACCTGTCCCTGACCACGAGAGGAGTCCTCTTCATGGTCGTTTCCGTCTTCATCTCCCTCGGTCTTGGCGCGGGGGTTTACTACGTCCTGGGAAGCTTCACCCCGGAGGAGCTTAACCTTAGAAAGGTTCTCGCGGCGGTTTTCGTCCTTCAGATAATCCTCAGCTTCGCCGCGGCTTTCACCGTCGCCTACTCCCTGGGCGCCGCCTACCAGGCCTACGGCGAGGCGTTCCAGAACCCGAACATCCCCGCCGATGAGTCTATGAAGCTTTTCATGAAGTTCAACGATCTCAAGGACTACGCCACCAACAGCGATAAAAGCCCGATGGACTCGATAGAGGTCTTCTACTCGATACCGGCCGTCCTGAGGGACAACGTGCCCAACGACACGACCCTCATAGCGCTCCTGATGCTGTCCCTCTACCTTGCGGGCCTCACGACCATAATCATCCTCATCGAGATGGGCAGCCAGATGCTCTCCGAGGTTATGCAGCTGGGAAGAAACCCGAGCCTGGGATTCGTGGGCATCCTCGGCATGATAGTGGCCGGCGCCATGGTGGTCGGCGACATCAGAACGATGTTCGTTGTTGTACCATTTTCCGTGGCGGCGCTCATGGCCGCGGTCGAGAGCTACCCGCTGCTTTCCTCTGAGCTGACGCACAATAAAGCGGTAGTCTCAGCTGTGATGCTGCTCCTCTTCGTCAGTGGGCTGACGACCCTCTACTACTCACTCACCGCCCCAAAGATGCCGGTGAAGATTGGTGCGGTGCTGGGTCTCGTGCTCCTCGTGCCGGTGCTCATGAACGGCATGCTGCTGAAGGCCCGCCGTTGAACATTTCCTCCTTTTCAAAAATTTTTTAAAGACCCTTCCTAATCGGTTTTAGAACGCTTATGGGAGGTCTGAAAGATGGGAGACAAGACCAAGGTTCAGGTTAGCAAGCTCAAGCCAGGAAGGTACATCCTCATCGACGGCGAGCCCTGCAGGATCGGCAACATAACCGTTTCCTCGCCCGGAAAGCACGGTTCAGCCAAGGCCAGGATCGAGGCCGTTGGAATCTTCGACGGCAAGGTCAGGAGCATCGTCAAGCCCACCAGCGCCGAGGTTGACGTTCCGATCATCGACAAAAGAACCGCCCAGATCATCGCCATGACCCCGGACACCGTCCAGATCATGGACATGGAGACCTACGAGCTCTTCGACATCCCGATCGAGGGCGGCGTCGCCGACGAAGTCAAGGACCAGCTCAAGGAGGGCATCAACGTCGAGTACTGGGAGACCCTCGGCAGGATTAAGATAATGAGGCTCAAGGGCGAGTGAGCCCCTCTCCGCTCTTCTATTTCCCGCAACCTTTTAAGAGGACGCTCCAATTCTCCCTGGAGGTGCGGGTATGGACTTCCTGTACACCTACGAGACGCTTAAGCTTGAGTTTCCACTTGTTGGGCCTGAAGAGGCCAAATTTGTTATCCTGGGTGTACCTTTCGACGGAACGACCAGCTTCAAGCCCGGCGCGAGGTTCGGGCCAACGCTCATCAGGCACGCGACGCTCAACCTCGAGAGCTACATCCTCGACTACGACGTTGACATAGCGGAACTTCCCATAGCAGACATTGGGGATGTGGCAGTTGTCGCCGGCGACCCCCGTAAGACCGCGGACAGGGTTAGGGAAACCGTCGAGGAGCTCAAGCGCGTCAATCCCAGCGCCATCCCGATACTCCTGGGCGGCGAGCACTCCCAGACCCTGGGGGCGGTTGAGGCGCTTAAGCCTGCCAGCTACGTCGTCTTCGATGCACACCTCGACCTGCGCGAGAGCTACGAGGACAACCCCTACAACCACGCCTGCGTAGCGAGGAGGATAGGTGAGCTGGGAGTCAGGGAAGCCATGTTTGGAATAAGGAGCGGCACGAGGGAAGAGGTCGAGTACGCGGAGAGGGAAGGTATAGCGTGGGTGCACGCGAGGGACTACGACTTCGATGCCTTCGTTGAGCTGGTGAAGTCCCTCCCGGAGCCGGTTTACCTCTCGGTTGATATCGACGCGTTCGACCTTTCTCTGGTCCCCTCAACCGGAACCCCCGAAGCCGGGGGTTTGAAGTTCTGGGACATTGTTGAAGCCGTGGAGTGGCTCGTGGAGAACAAGAGGGTAGCCGGCTTTGACATAATGGAGGTCGCGGGCAGCGGGCTCGGTGACGTTACCGCGCTGACGGCGGCAAAGCTGCTGTTCTACTTCATAGGGGCGATTGGAAAGAAAATGCTCTGAACTTTTTCATTCTTTCACGTGATCCGGCTGGGGAAGTATGTCCACCGACATGGTTCCAAACTGCACGGGGGCGTTTTCGAGGGGCTTCTTCATGGAGTACGGGTACTCCAGCCTGAAAACCATAAGTATTCCCGTTCCAAAGCCGAGCAGCTCCATAACGACGTCCTGAATCTTGTTGTTCATACTCTCGTAGAGCCAGGGCATGTCCGGCTGGAGGACCACCTCGAAGAACTCCCAGAGAACCCCAACGAGAACGAGGGCGAAGAGGCTTATGGAGACTATCTTCAGCGGGCTCCAGTGGAGGTTGTAGGTCCTCGACGATTCCAGAACGACCTCGTTGAATATGGCCCACGTCACGAGGCCGCCCAGGTAGTGGCTCGGGACGTCGGCACCCTTCCAGACCCGGTTGTAAAGGTCAAGCTG
Source organism: Thermococcus celericrescens (assembly GCF_001484195.1). Lineage (NCBI taxonomy): Archaea > Methanobacteriati > Methanobacteriota > Thermococci > Thermococcales > Thermococcaceae > Thermococcus > Thermococcus celericrescens. The sequence goes on along the minus strand of NZ_LLYW01000018.1, from coordinate 15,730 downwards.
GAGGAAGGGGACGTTGAGAAACGTTATGTGGGCCGCCATGAATATCGCGAAGAGTGCGTAGATGCTGTCGTTGTAGAAGGGGCTGACCCACGGCCAGATCCTTCTGCTGGGGCGGGGGTATGTCTTCCGGACGATGCTTGGAACGAAGAGGGCGAATAGACCCGCGGCCGTGCTGAGAATCTGGTCAAACTTTCCGTACATAAGGTTGCTGATAAGGCCGAAGAAAACGATGGCCCTGGCGATCATAATTATTCCCTTTTCCCAAGTCCTCATTCAAATCACCTAAACCCCCTCCACGTAATTCCATAATCCACCGAACTTTATATACTTGCCGGCCAAAAATGGGCCGTATCCGAACCAAAATAAGCCAGAACAAAACCCAATCCCTTCGGGAAGCGTAAAAGGTAGCCTAGGAGTTGGGCCGGTAGCCGGCCTTCTCCATCTCCCTCTCGATGCTCCTCACCTCGAGCAGTTCTCTCCTGAGTACCGGAACCCAGAGGGTCTCAACGAGGACAGTGACTAAGACGGTGATTATGGTGACGCTGAGGATGGTTTCTCCCCACTGAATCAGGTCGGGGTTGTTGTACGTGATTCCGAGAGTCAGGGGGAGACTGGCCAGGGCGGCGGGAACGACGCCCCTCGGGCCCTCAAGCGATATGAACAGGTACTCCTTGAAGGAGCACCACTTCAGGACGGGAAGGGAGGCGAGAGGCCTGGCCACCAGCATCAGAGCGAACGCTATGATAACGCCCTGCACGATGTGGCCCCTTATTATCCCCGGGTTCAGGCTCGCACCCAGGAGAGTGAAGATGAAGATGGTGGATATGGTCGCGAGGCTCTCGTTGAAGTGAACCTCCCTCTCGACGGCCCGCATGACCCTCCTCACCACGGAGATATCGTCCCTGAAGAAGACCTTATGGTTGCCGAGAACGATGCCCGTAACGGTGGCCACAAGGTAGCCCGAAGCCTGCGCCAGTTCACCGAGAAGGAAGCCTCCGAACGCCATCACAAGGGAGAATATGACGATCTCAGGAAAGTCCCTAACCTCAGTCCTCTTCAGGATGTTGTACCCGACAACACCGAGCAGCGCCCCCATGAGTATCGAGGCACCCATCTGGTACAGGAAGAAAAGACCGATGTAGCCGGCTATGGCCTCCAGGAACCTCGCGCTGGACGCCTCTGGAACCAGCATCGCGACGGCCACCGATGCGAGAACTATTCCCATCGGGTCGTTGAATATTGACTCGGTGACGATGACCGTCTCGATGTCCTCGCGAACACTGTACTGCCTGAACAGGGGAATTAATGTAGCCGGGTCTGTGGCACCTATGATCGCCCCGAAAAGGAACCCGACGATGAAGGGCACGTGAAAGAGCCACGAGAATATTCCGCCGATGATGAACGCGGTGAGGAGGAGTCCGATGGTATCTAGGGCCAGTATGGTCTTGAAGTTCCTTTTGAGCATCTTCCAGCTGAGGGTGTGACCCTCCGTGAAGAGTATCATCACCAGGCCGAAGACGCGGACGTAGTTGAAGAGCTCGTTGGCAAGGTTCCGGTTCAGGAGCCCAAGAACGGGGCCGACCAGTATGCCGAGGAACATGAAGAGGGGAATGTAGGATACATTGAACCTCCTGCTCACGAGGAGTGAAACCAGTCCCACCGCAAGGACGACGAAGAACACGTAGACCAGCAGGTCAACGCTTGGAACCAGGACGTTCGATGCACCGGTCACAGACATCGCTATTCCTCCCACAGATTTTGTCTTTAGAGTTAATAAGCATGCCGGGGAACTTCTTTTGTTATCCTTTTGGTACAATGTTCTAAACGTTGCCTCGGTGTCGCGTTCGACCCACAAAGCCTTAAATAGAACTTTTTCCACCAGCTGAAAATGGTGGTGGTCATGGAAGTCGAGTCCGCCCTTGAGAGATTCCACTCACTCAAGCTGACCGACATAATGCCGAGATTCGAAACGATGCCCGTGGTAACGGCCGACTCCGACCTCCTCAGCGTCCTCAAGATACTCAGAACCAGACACCACGTGTGGGTGGTTGACAGCAGGGAGAACATGAAGCTAGTGGGGGTCATCAGGTACAGGGACGTCATAGACGTCCTTCTGCCGCCGGAGGCCCACAAGTTCAAGCTGGGGATGACGAGCAAAACCATGCGCTCGATGCTCGGTGGCGCCACAAAGGCGGAGGACGTTGCCGAGAGACACGTGCTGACGGTGGAGGAAGACGCAACGGTTCTCGACGCACTGATGAAGATGCGCAAATACAAGATTCAGGTGCTGGCGGTCGTAAAGGACGGCAAGCTGGTGGGCGAGGTGAGCCTCCGCATACTGATAGACGAGCTACTCAGACTGCTGCGGGTGGGTGGTGCCCAATGGAGAGCGTGACGTGGCTGCTCTTCGCCCTTGGACTCTCGCTAATCCTCGCGAAGATAGGAGACAGTATCATCGAGCGCTACGAGCTCCCGGGAGTCCTCGGAGAGCTGCTGATGGGAATGATACTCGGAAACCTGGTCTACTTCGGCATAGTCGCGCCCCAGTACCTCCCGATAGTCAGCGGTGAGGCATTCACCACCGACATGACGGTGGTGGCCAACTTCCTCGCCAAGCTGGGCATAATATTCCTCCTGTTTCTCGGTGCCCTCGATGCAGACCTCGAACAGCTCAAGAAGACGGGCCTCACGGCCACCGTCTCGACGGTTCTCGGTGTCTTCGTTCCACTCGTGATCGGCTGGTTCGCCCTCATGGAGATGGGGTACCCGAGCAGGGAGGCCTTTGCCGGCGGTGTTCTCCTCACCGCAACCAGCATCGGCCTGACCATCAGGGTGATGATGGATCTGGGGGTTCTCAAAAGCGAGGTTGGAGCAGCTTCTCTGAGCGCGAGCGTTATGGACGACTTTCTGGGCATAGCCCTCGTCATCTTTGCCGTCGGAAGCGGCGGCCTTCTGGAGCTCTCGGTTAAAATCGTGGCGTTCTTCATTCTGACCGGGGTCATCTGGTGGTTCCTCGTCGATTATTACATAAAGTTCGCCGAGAGGCTTCACGTGGAGAAGGGAATCCTCGGAGTGGTTCTCGGAATGATGTTCCTCTTCGCGGCCCTGGCGGAGGGCTGGTTCGCCGCGGCCATCGAGGGTGCGTTCATGATGGGCCTCGTCCTCTCGAAACTCCCCGAAGGAAAGCGCCTCATGGAGGACGTGAAGGCCATCGGCTACGGCCTGCTGATACCGTTCTTCTTCGTCCACACGGGAGCGATGCTCAACCTCACCGTTTTCGAAAACGCCAACGCCCTGATCCTCGCCGCCGTCCTAACTGCTGTCGCAGTCTTTGGAAAGGTGGCAGGAAGGGGGCTGGGAGCGTGGATAACCGCCTGGGGACGCGGAAGGGATTTCCTCTTCACAAAGAAGAACCTCTGGATGTCGCTCCAGATGGGAATCGGTTCGGTTCCAAGGACGGAGGTTGCACTCGTTGACCTGATGGTGGCAATCCACGGCGGCGCGATAAGCCCGGAGCATGCCCCGGAGTTCATAGCGGCGACCCTGATATTCATAACGGTCTCCGTGCTGATAACCCCGCCGCTCCTCAAATGGGCGTTCAGGGAGGAGATAGAGACAACGAGGGCACAGAAGGCCAGCGCAAAGGTCAAGAGGATAGAGAGCACGAAGAAGAGGATAAAAGAACTGAAGGGCTCTGGGTGAGCCCGTTTCCTTTTCCACATCAGCCGAAGAAGGCCCCCATCATGTCCATCTGCTCCTCGCTCATGGATTTTATCTTGAACTCCGGCATCTTCGGAATCAGACCCTCGTAATCCTCTTTCGTTATCTCCTCCGCCTCTCCGTTCCTGACGCGATAGAAGATGCCGTATTCGGGGTCGCGGTACGCAACGAGGAACTCCTCAACCTCGATATCGCCGAAGTCCACGAATATCACGTTTCCGCCGGTATAGGGCTTCCTGCACTTGAAGGGGAAGCTTGAGGAGTTGAGCATCGCATCGCCGAGGGCCTGGTTGGCCTTCTCCCCGTTTATCTCGGTCCAGAACCTCCTTCCCTCGAAGTCGCCCTCAACGACTATGAGAAACCTCTTCCCGTCGAGCTCGACGACAGGGGCCCCTTTCTCCGCGAGTATCTTGAACAGTCCGCCGATCCTCTCGGCGTTTCTAAGGGAAGCAACGAATCCTTCAACTTTCATAGTTTCCACCAGGGAAGGTTCGGGAAGGTGGTATAAAAGCTTAAGCTTTTTATTTGGGACGCCAACCCCCATTTGATGACCTCTGGAGACGGGGCGTACCTCAGGAAGTGGGGCATCGTAATGGTGTTCTCCATACTGGCCGGCCTAGTGGGTGGTATAGGGGCCGTAGTTTTCAGGGTCCTGGTGACCCTTGTTCACGGGTTTTTCTTCGGGGAACTGCTCCCCAGGGTTTCTTACGAGGTAGGAAGCTTTAATCTCGGGTACCTGCTCCTCCCCACGCTCGGCGCGTTCATCGTCGCGTTCTTCGTGATCACATGCCCCGAAATCAAGGGGAACGGCATCCCCGAGGTCATAGAGGCGGTCATATTCAAGGGGGGCAACATCCCCGGAAAGTTCGCGGTTCTGAAGACGATAGCCACAGCGATAACCATAGGCTCCGGGGGAAGCGTTGGGCGCGAAGGTCCCATAGGCTTCATAGGCGCGGCTTTAACCTCCATCCTCGCGCGCTGGTTCAGCCTCTCAAAGGAGATGAAAAAGCTCCTAGTCACCTGCGGTCTGGCGGCAGGTATAGCCGGCACCTTCAACACCCCGCTCGCGGGGGCGGATGTTTGCCCTGGAAGTCGTCTACATGGGTGCCTTCTCGATAAACCTCGTGCCCATATTCATAGCCGCCGTCACCGGGAACGCAATTACCCTTGCCGTCCTCAACAGGGCGGTGGAGATAGACATTCCAGGAGGCATCGGTCACACACTTCCAGAGCTCCCCCTGTTCTTTCTCCTGGGCCTGAGCCTCGGCCTCCTGGCGGCGTTCTACGCGCGGTTCCTCTACCGCGTGGTTGACGGGTTCTCGAAGGCCAACGTGCCTGAAATCATAAAACCCGCGATGGGCGGCTTTGGAGTCGGCGTTCTTGGGATGCTGTTCCCCACCCACGGCATATTCGGAATAGGCTACGAGGGAATGAAGATGGCCTTCTATGGGGAGCTGGCGATAGGGCTCCTCATCGTCCTCGGGCTGGTTAAGATGCTGGCCACCACCCTGACGATAGGATCCGGCCAGAGCGGCGGCGTCTTCGCCCCGAGCCTCTACATAGGAACGATGTTCGGAGCTGCCTTTGGAGAGGTCGTAAGACTTCTCTTCCCGGGTCTCGGCTCGAATCCTGCTGTTTACGCCCTGGCCGGAATGGCGGCCTTTTTCAGCGGCATGACCCAGGCACCGCTAACTCAGATACTGATGGTCACGGAGCTCACCAGGAGCTACGCCGTTCTGCCCGCAGTAATGACCTCCGCGACCATAGGCTTCCTAACGGCCAGGTTCTTCCTTAAGGGGGAGTCTATCTACACCCTCAAGCTCATCAGAAAGGGCTACCACGTGAAGACCGGAAAGCCGGTCATACTCGAAACAATCTCCGTCGGCGAGATAATGACCCGCGAGCCCGTCTACGTCACCGAGAACCAGACTCTCTTTGACGTGGAGCACCTGATAGGCGAAACCGGTCACGACTGCTTCCCAGTGGTCAACGAAAACATGGAGGTAGTGGGCATAGTCGGCATAAAGGACATCCTGAAAAAACCCCCGAGCGTTAAGCGGATGCCGGTGAAGCGATTCATCCGCCGGCCCTACGGGGCAACTTACCCGACGGAGACGGCCGAGGATGCCTTTGAGAAGCTCATGGCCCACGACCAGAACCTTCTGCCCGTCCTGGAAAGCCCCGAGAGCAGGAGGCTCATCGGAGTCGTGACCAAAAGGGACATATACCGCGCCTACTACCGCGGTCTGGAGGGAATGTACATAGACTGAGGTGGTTTCATGCAGGTTGATGCCGACCTTCACATACACTCGCGCTACTCCAAGGCGGTCTCAAAAGCCATGACTATTCCCAATCTCGCCGAGAACGCAAGATTCAAGGGTCTCGGGGTAGTCGGAACGGGCGATATACTCAACCCGAAGTGGGAGGAGGAACTGTTAAGGTACACTGAAAAAGTGGACGAGGGAACCTACGAGAGAAACGGAATCCGCTTCCTCCTCACGGCCGAGGTGGAGGACAGCAGAAGGGTGCACCACGTCCTGATCTTTCCGAGCATCTCCACCGTCCGGGAGATGAGGAAGGAGCTGAAGGGGTACTCACAGGACATAGACACCGAAGGAAGGCCGAGGGTTAACCTTTCCGCGGCAGAGATAGCGGATATTGCCAACGAGTTGGGAATCCTAATCGGGCCTGCACACGCCTTTACTCCCTGGACTGCCCTCTACAAGGAATACAACAGCCTCAAGGAAGCCTACCAGGGGGCAAAGGTGCATTTTCTTGAGCTCGGCCTCTCGGCGGATTCGGAAATGGCGGACAGGATAAAAGCCCACCACTCTCTGACCTACCTCAGCAACAGCGACGCCCATTCCCCGATGCCCCACCGCCTCGGAAGGGAGTTCAACCGCTTTGAAGTGAGGGACGCAACCTTCGAGGAGACACGGAAGGCCATTCTGAAGCGCGGGGGGAGAAAAATCGTCCTCAACGCCGGTCTTGACCCCAGGCTGGGCAAGTACCACCTGACTGCCTGCTCCCGCTGCTACAGGAAGTATTCCCCGGAGGAGGCGATGGTATTCAAGTGGAAGTGCCCGAAGTGCGGCGGCAGAATAAAAAAGGGTGTTCACGACAGAATCCTCGAGCTGGCCGACACGGAGGAGAGACCAAAGGACAGGCCGCCCTATCTCCGCCTAGCTCCCCTCGCTGAGATAATCGCGATGGTTATAGGCAAGGGGGTGGAGACGAAGGCAGTGCGCGTAATCTGGGAGCGCTTTTTGAAGGAGTTCGGGAGCGAGATAAGGGTTCTCGTGGATGTCCCGCTGGAGGGCCTGGCGGAGGTCCACGAGGAGGTTGCAAAAGCCGTCTGGGCCTACAGGGAGGGCAAGCTCATAGTGATCCCCGGCGGCGGAGGAAAATACGGCGAGATAAGATTGCCAGAGGAGATAAGGAAGGCGAGCATAGCGGAGCTGGAGAGCCTTGAGGTCGAAGTTCCAAAGGAGGAATACCGGCCGAAGCAGACGAGCCTCATGAAGTTCCTCCGGGGAGCCCCTAAGTGAAGCACCTGCCCCTCGCGCCTGTTCTTTTTGTCGCCTTTCTGCAGGCTTCTTTCAGCTTTTCTGCATTCTCCTCGGGGACGCCGTCGTAGGTGAAGTCCCACGTCCCCATCTCTATCCCGGCGGCGTACTTGATTTTGCCGTTCTCCCGCAGGATTGGGTAGAACCCGACGTGGAGGTGGTAGAAGCCGTAGGTTCCTTTGAACGGCGCCTGGTAGAGCATCATCGTGTAGGGCATTCCCCTCCCCAGAACGGTGTTGAGGGTTCCCGTTGCAACGCGGAGGGCGTCGGCCAGGTCCGCGAGCTCTTCCTCCGTCAGCTGGGTGAGCCACTGAACGTGCCTCTTCGGATAGACGTGAACCTCAAAGGGCCAGCTCGCGAAGAAGGGCAGGAAGATGGCGAAGCTTTCGTTCTCGTATATCGCCCTCTCACTTTCCAGCTCCTCGCGTAGAATCCTGCAGAAGAGGCACTCGCCGGTGCGCTTGAAGTATCTCCTCGAGTTCTCGATTTTGAGACGAACCTTGAGCGGTATGAATGGAGTCGCGTAGAGCTGGCCGTGGGGGTGGGTTAGGCTAACACCTATCTCCTCCCCCTTGTTCCGAAAGATCGAGAGGTAGGCAACGCGGGGATTTTTCTTCAGTTCTGCGGTTACGTTTTTCCATAATTCAACAACTCGAACCATAGCCTCGAGGGAAAGCTCGTCGAGGTCTCTGAGGTCGTGCTCCGGCGTTTCGACGATCACGCTGCACTGGCCGAGCGCCCTTGCCCTCCGGTAGAACACTTCTTGTTCAGGCCGGGGTGCATCGAAGGAGAGCATCGGAAACCTGTTAGGGAGCAGAAGAACCTCCCAGCCGTAACCGGTCTCCTCGCCACCAGGGCAGAAGGGGCAGAAGTTCCGCGGCCTCCATGGGCGTTTCTTCCTCACCGCCGAGACCATGATCCACTGACCGGTCAGGGGATTGTACCTCAGCTCCCGCATCTTCACCACTGGATTAGATTGGCGAAGGGGCATAAAAGCTTGGCGAAGGCTTTAAATCCCATGGCCAAACTGGGAGTGAGGGATGGAGGTGGAGAGGGAGATAATCGAGCTCTTCAGAAGGTACCTCAAGCTCCAGGGAGACCTGCCTCTGGGGGACGATGCCGGGGCGATCATGCTCGGTGACGAATGGTTGGTCGCCACCAACGACATGCTCGTGAGAAAAACGGACGTTCCAGATATAATGACACCCGAACAGGTGGGCTTCAAGGCCGTCACCATGAACGTGAGCGACGTCGCGGCTATGGGAGCGAGACCGGTGGGGTTTCTCTTCTCACTGGGCGTTCCGCGGAATATTGAGATGGATTACCTCGAAGGCGTTGCGGAAGGGATAGAAAAGGCCCTCGAGTTCTACGGGGTTCCCGTTCTCAGCGCCGATACGAACGAGGCGGACGATTTGATAATAGACGGAATCGCCCTTGGGAGAACGAAGAGACTTCTAACCCGGAGCGGGGCGAGGCCGGGTGACCTGGTTTGCATTACCGGCGACATCGGCAGGTCCCTGGCGGGGCTCCTCGTGTGGAGGCGCGCCCTCGACGTGCCGAAAAAGATAAGGGAACCCCTCTATGAGAAGCTCCTCGAACCGAGGGCCAGGGTCCCCGAGGGAATTGAACTGAGCGAGCTTGCGAACGCGGCCATCGACGTAAGCGACGGCCCGAGCAAGGAGCTGCACCTCCTGGCCCATATGAGCGGGGTGAGGATAGGGATCGAGGCCCAAAAACTGCCGATCAGGGAGGAGGTTAGGGCAGTAGCCGAGGCCCTGGGGCTGGACCCGATTGAGATGGCCCTCGCGAGCGGGGAGGAGTTCGAGCTGATCTTCACCATCCCGGAAAACCTACTGGACGAATGTCCCGTGCGATGCACCGTCATCGGAAGGGTTCTCAAAGGAGTCGGGGTTTACATTACCATCGACGGAAAAAGACAGGAGATGCCCGTTCTCGGCTGGGAACACCTTAACCGGGAAGTAAAAGGGACGTATAGAGAGATGTTCCGATAACGTTTTAAAATCCTAGGCCGACTTAAGGTAGGTCGTGACTATGCTGGGGAGCCTTACCACGTCGGCACAGCAGTATTTTTCAGTGGTCGTTAGCGCGTCCCTCAAGTACCTCATCCTAGCCTTTCTCACGTACTACGTGAGCGTCGTTCTCTACGGCATCCGCTGGAAGCTCGTTCTGAGGGGCGTCGGCAGGGACGCCCCCCTGCATGAACTCGTCAAGGCAATACTCGCCTCGATTTTCATGAACAACGTTACCCCAATGAGCAGGAGCGGGGGAGAACTGCTCAGAATGGCGTGGGTTTCCAAAAAGGCCAACATCCCCACGGGAGTTTCCGCGGTTAGCATAGTCTACGAGCGCATACTGGAGACCATCCCCATATTCGCCCTGTTCCTCGTGGGCATGATGTACTTCTCATCCGGGGAGCCCATTCCCTTCGTGATCCTCGGCATAGCAGGGGTAGTTCTGATATGGATCAAGTGGGGCGCCTTCGTGAGGCTCTCGCTCCGCGTCTTCCGAACCCCCGTGACGGATGAGGAGATGCGAAAGATAACCGCACTCCGGAGCATGCACAGCCTCAACATGGCTGCAGTCCTGCTCAGCTCCACCGTCTGGCTCCTCGACGTCGTCAGGCTGAAACTCATAGCCCTCGCCTTTGGTCTCAACCTGGCGTGGAGCTTCATAGCGGTGATTTCAATCGCGAACCTCCTCTTCGGCCTCGTCGCCTTCACCCCGGGAGGTGTGGGCATAATCGAGGGCGGCTTAGTGGGGACACTCACCTACTTCGGAATCCCCATGGCGCTCGCGGTTTCGATAACCCTCCTGGAGCGCTTTGTCTCGTACGTCGCCAGCAGTCTAGTGGGACTAGCAGTTCTCCTGACGTCCGGAGGGGTTGAAATATGGAAAGCCTTAAAATCGCAATAGCAAGCGACTGGTTCTATCCGAAGATAGGGGGAATAGAATCACACATCGATGAACTCGCCCGCAACCTCGTTCTCATGGGGCACGAACCCTACGTCCTGACCCACGACTACAGGTACATGAAGCCGTACATTGACAGCTTTCCCTATCACGTTGTCAGGTTTTCCGCGACGCTTTACTTCCGCAAATACCACTCCAGCGTGGGATTTTTGCAGTTCTGGAGGATAAACGAGTTCTACAAGAAAGCGGAATTCGACATAACCCACGTCCACAGCATATACTCGCCCCTGGCCGTTGCCGTGTCAAAGATATCGAGGGGAATCAGGAACGTCCCGGTGGTCGCCACCAACCACTCCTTCTACGGCAGACCCTCCCTGGACTTCCTGATTGGCCCACTCATCAGACACCACCTCAAGCGGATAGACACCTTCGTGGCCGTCAGCACCCCCGTCGCCGAGGACACCAGGAACCTGCTGGAGAACAAGCTCAACGGGCGTCCGGTCGTCGTGGTTCCCAACGGGATAGACGTCAGGAAATGGCGTCCCCCAGAACCAGAGGAGAGGGAGAAGGCCAGAAGGGACATAGGGGTGAGGGATGAGGTAGTCGTGCTTTACCTCGGGAGGATGACCGAGCGCAAGCAGGCCCACAGGATACCTGTGATGATGAGGGAGGCGCTGAAGCGGAGCGGAATTCCGAAAAGCAAGGTGAAGCTCATAATGGTAGGAAACGGCCCTATGCGCCCTGTGCTGGAGAGAAACCTCAGGGAAACCGGCATCGGGGAGATAACCGAACTGTACGACTTCATGGAGAGGGGAAGGCTTCTCCCGCTGTACTGGGCGGCAGACCTGGTTCTCATGCCCGGCATCCTCGAGGCATTTCCCGTCGTGGGGCTTGAGGCGATGGCCACGGGAAATCCCGTCATCGGCCGGAACGAGAGCGGGCTGTCTGACATGGTAGTTCCGGGCATCACGGGCCTGCTTGCCGTGAGTGAAGAGGGGATGGCGGACAACCTCGCCAGGGTTTTCGAGGAACCGGAACTCCTTGTGGGAATGGGAGTGGCTGCCAGAGAGCGGGCCAGGAGGGAGTTCTCATGGGAGGTCGTGCTCAAGAGACTCCTTCGGGTTTACAGGACGACGATTGAAATGGGCTCAGAGGTGGACAGGCTGTACCTCACCTACAAGCTGATGAGGAGGCTGGGATGATGCTCATTTCAATAACGTTTGACGTTGAACACGACTGTCCTCCGTACCTCACGACGACGAGAGGCATGGAGGACGGGCTTCCGAAGCTGCTGGATTTGATGGCGGAGAAAAAAGTGAGGGCAACGTTCTTCTTCACGGCGGAGATGGCCAGGCGCTTTCCGGAGCTTGTTAAACGGGTCATAGACGAAGGACACGAGCTGGGAAGCCACAACTACAACCACGAGCGGCTGGACAGACTCACCAGAGCCGAGGGTGAAAGGGCCATCGTGAAGTCCCTGAATGTGCTGAGGGAGTTCGGGGAGGTCCTCTCGTTCCGCGCGCCTAATCTGCAGTTTCCGGATTACTATTATGACATACTGGAAAGGAACGGCATCCTGGTGGACTCTTCGAAGGCGACCTACAAGGGCTACCGGAGGGGCGTGAGGTTTTTCGGTGATGTTCTTGAAGTCCCAGCATCTACCACGAGCTCGGTCATAAGACTGCCCTGGAGGGTGCAGAAGCTCATCCATGCCCGCCTGAAGGAGCCCCGTGTTTACTTCGCCCACCCCTGGGAGTTCGTTCCCATGCAGAGGGAAAAAATCCGGTGGGACTGCAAGTTCAACACTGGAGACAAGGCCGTTGAACTGCTCGGAAGGCTTATCGACTATTACAAGAGCCGGAATGCGAAGTTCCTGACGATGCGTGATTACTACGAAGTATGCCAAAAACTTAAACGGAAGTGAGCCTATCACAATACGGTGAGAAGCATGCGTGAAGCCATGTACTGGGAGCCGCTCGAGGGCGGAAGGGTGAGGTGCAGACTGTGCCCCCTCAACTGCATAATAAACGATGGCCAGCGCGGCTCCTGCAAGGTGAGGAAGAACATCAACGGAAAGCTCTACACGTTCAACTACGGCAAGGTCTCATCCATAGCGGCGGACCCTGTTGAGAAGAAGCCCCTCTTCCACTTCTGGCCCGGCTCCTGTGCGCTCTCGATAAGCACAGTCGGTTGCAACATGCACTGCAAGCACTGCCAGAACTGGGAGATAAGCCAGGCCGGCGAGAACTTCCCGTACCTCCACGATGTGACCCCCGAGGGAATAGTGGCCCTGGCAAGAAAATACGACTGTGAGAGCATAGCCTACACGTACAACGAGCCCGTGATATGGTATGAGTTCGTTCTCGATACGGCCAAGCTTGCTAAGGAGGCCGGTATATACAACCTCCTCATAACCAACGGCTACATAAACGAGGAGCCGTTCAGGGAGCTGGCACCGTACATAGACGCCATGAACATCGACATCAAGGCGTTCGATGACGCCTTCTACATGAAGATAGCCGGCGTTCCGGGCGGCGAGCCGAGCAGGAGAACCGCGGAGATAGCCAAAAAGGAGTTCGGAATCCACGTCGAGCTGACATATCTCATAATATCAAAGCTCAACGACAAAGAGGAGGAGCTCAGAACCTTCGCCAGATGGGTGGTCGAGAACCTCGGGGACGACACGCCGGTTCATTTCTCCCGCTTCTTCCCGCACTACAAGATGATCCACCTCCCTCCAACGCCGGTCGAAACGGTTGAAATGGCCTACCGCATTGCCCGGGAGGAGGGGTTGAAATTCGTCTACATCGGTAACGTACCCGGGCACGATGGGGAAACCACATACTGCCCCAAGTGCGGCAAACCTTTAATAGTCCGCTGGGGATTCAAAATCACCGAGTACAACCTAACCCACGATGGGAAGTGTAAGTACTGCGGCGAACCGATCTCCGTTGTGGGGGCATACCAAAAAAAGCGATATGATAGGATGTGGTGGTGAAATTGGAGACGATTGAGGTTATTTTCTACATCGAAGGTCTGGGAAGCGACAAGAAAGTTTTAGAAAGGGCTATGGAGGAGACCGCGGAACGGCTGAAGGCCGAAAAATCCATCAGGGTTCATGACGTGAGGGTGGAAGAGATAATCGAAGACCCCGACAACGACACGTTGCCGTACTCCGGAATGATAGAGGCAAGGATCTCAGGACCCCTCAATGCGGTGTTCAATACCGCGGTGCGCTACGCACCGGCCGCCGTGGAGGTTGTATCCCCTCCAAAGATTGAGGTGGACGCAAAGGGACTCATGGAACTGCTTGGAGGACTTTCCTACGCCATGGGGCAGCTCATAGACAAATTTGGCCCACTGGCAGCCTATCCTTCCCTGGAAGAGTTTCCCGAGCCCCAGATAGGGTACAGCAGGGAGGAGATTGAAGAGTTCATTGTGGAGGACAGAAAAATCCTCTACCGCTTTGTCGTGGAGGTCTTTGGGGACGACGAGGAAACCGTCACCAGGAATTTTGCAAAGGCCCTCGCGTATGAGGGATGCACCATAAACAAACTCGTTCCTAAAGTCCAGAGCGAAGACGAGAACGGAAGGAAGTACATACTAATCGCGGCGGAGCTTCTGTCCACGTTTGAGAATCTGATCCAGCTGACCGCCAAATATTCTCCCGTGGCGATAGCGATACTGGAACCCGAAGTGGTGGACATAACCGCCCCTGAACTCCAGGGTGCACTGGCGGATGTGGCGGGTTTTGTCTACGAGCTCACGATGCGCCCCCTGAAAAAGCGCATCCTCGAAAAAAAGAACACCGAGTTCAAGCTAGACCTATAAGGTATTATCGTCAAAAGGCGAAGGGCCTATAGTCATTTAATTAAGCTTCCTTTCATTTTTACGGCAATGAGCGAGCTTTTTTTAAGCATAGAAAGGGTCTGAAAGCGAAAAGTATATATACCCCTTAAGGGCAGAAAATCAGTGACAACACATATTAGACCATTCCAGGGCGTAAGCCCAAAGTTAGGGAGGTGTTGTGAAATGAAAGTGAAGAAGATCGCGGCCCTTGCTGTTGGTGCCGCCATGGTTGGAGCAACTATCGGCATCGCCAGCGCTCAGCCGACCGTCCCGGAAATACCGAAGGACTTCTTCGTTGAGGACGGACAGCCCAACGTTAAAATCGTCGTTGGAAGCCAGGGTGCTGCTCTTGACGTTTCAAGCGCCGCTGACATAGCTGTCGCTCTTGGTACCATGCTTTACACCACTGAGGACGTTAAGGTTAAGGACGCCAGCGTCGTCGTCAAGAAGGACACCGCCTACGACCCGGACGACATCCCGGTGTTCGACAACACTTACACCGGTGACTACGAGGTTGATGACGACATCGGAAACCAGGCCTACTGGTGGAACGGCAGCTTTGACGCCGACGGCAACCCGATATTCAGCGAGACCTTCGACAACTCCGCCTGGAGCGATGGAATCTACAGCGACGGTTGGCCCATAACAGTTTATGGAGCTGTTGAGTGGAAGGACGGCAACAACAACAACTACTGGAAGGACCCGAATGACCAGTGGCACAGCGCCACCGACGTCAAGATTCACTACACGGTTAACATCGGGAAGGTTACCCTCAAGCAGATCAACGAGGACGATGTGGACTTCACCGACATCGACGACTTCGACGACTTCACCCTCATAGTGGACGACGTCGTCGCCAACGTGACCTTCAAGCTCAACGCATACGAGAAGACCCTCTGGGACCCGGTCCTCGGGGCCACCGGCACCACCTACACCGTGAGTGACACCACCCCAAGCTACTACAGCCTCTATGAGGCGGGCGTCATAGAGGGCGTTGAGGCCGGAGACACCATCGACCTCTTCGGCAAGACCGTCAAGGTCCTCGACATCGGAAGCGACTACATCGAGTACGGTAACGACTGGGGCGAGACCTACATCGACGCCGGCGCCACCAAGCCCTTCGGCGACTACAGCATCAAGGTCCTTGACATAGACGTCAACCAGGAGAAGGCCCTCCTCGAGGTCTCCGGCCCGGCCGGAAGCGAGAAGATTACCCTCAACACCGACGACAACCCCACCGAGACCCTATTCAACGGAGGCATAAGGGTCACCCTCAAGGACACCTTCATCGGTATCGGCGGAACCACCAGCGTCAAGGTTGAGGTCCAGACCGACATCAGCTACATCGAGGACGGCGACGAGTTCATACCGGGATGGATCGCCCACCTCGGCATCAGCGGAGGCAAGCTCAACTGGTTCGCCCTCACCAACAAGGAGGAGCTCGAGGGCAAGGAGGTCAAGCTCTTCGACACCTACGTCATGGACTACAAGGCCGACATCATGAAGAAGAAGAACCCCTCCGATGACAAGACCTACGCCGCCATGAGCGCTTGGGTCGTCATCGACCCGCTCAAGGCGGAGTACACCACCGAGACCCTCAGCGCCGGTGACGAGCTCGAGGGATGGACCATCGACGAGATAACCGCCACCGCTGACCCGGCCCA
>NZ_LLYW01000017.1 GCF_001484195.1 Thermococcus celericrescens | reverse complement strand
AAACCGCCGCCGAGGAGGCCATCCTTGAAGTGCCGCCCGAGGAAGAGGCGGAGGAGGCACCGGTGGAAGAGGTTCCCGAGGTCACCGTTGAGGAAGAAATCGAGGAACTCCCCGAGGAGGGAGTCGAGACCATCGAGGTCGAAGAGGCCCCGATTGAGGAACTCCCAGAGGAGGCTCACGAGGAAGGTATTGAAGAGGCCGCCCCTGAGGCGGTGGAGACCGAAGAGGTTGAAGCCCCTGAAGAGGTTCCTGCTCACGAGGTTGAAATTGAGGAAGAATCTGTTGAAAAGGAGGAAGGTGGTGTTAAGATGGCTGAGAAGTTCCAGATTCCGGAGGACATCGCAAGCCTGCTCTTTGAGGAGGAGCCGAGGAAGGCCAGGCTGGAGAAGCTGCCCGATGACATCGTCTCCACAATGATTGCACTCAAGTGGCTCGGGTTCCTCATCGACAGGGTCGGCATCCAGAACCTCGAGCGCGTCCTTGAGTTCTACTACGAGATAGGCTGGATAAGCGAGGGGGTCCTCAACAACCTCCTGCACTACGCCAAGGGCACCAGGCCGCACCACAGGGATCCCGAGTGGAAGCCCGCTGAAAAGCTCACCGTTCAGGACCACCTCATAAGCCTCCTCTTCATCGAGAGGCTCAGGGGACTCAGGATAAACAGGAACGTCCTCGACAAGCTCGAAAGGGAAATCAAAATGCTGGAGAAGACCCTCGACGAGTTCTACGGCATCTGAAGCACTGAGAAGAATGGGGGGCGGCCTATGGGGTTCAGCGTATCGGCGAGCGCTGCGATCATCTTTATTTCCTTTTTAATAGCGGCCAGCACCCTCTACACGGCGTGGGACAACAGCTACGCCAATGTCCGGGCCGCCCAGGATGAGTGGTATAATCTGAGGCTCTCCCAACTCAATACGAGATTTGTCCTTAACGGTAGCACAGGCACATACCTTGTTGACAACACTAACAACTACTATAACGTGACCTTCCATTTGGAGGACAGGGGAATCACACTCTACGCACCGCACTGGACAGGTATATACGACGGTAAGTATGTCACCCTGTATAATGTTTCCGACGACAACGTTGGGTTCCTTGGTGATTATACCTATGTCCTGCCCGGGGATGTCATTTATGTTAACGTTACCTACATCCCCCTTGATTCGACCCCCCACGCATTGAAGACTGTATTCGAAAACGGCTGCTACTTCGTCATTGGCTGGTACTACAACGGCTCTGCCGTTGTGGTCGACTATACATCAACCGGCTGTCCACTGGAGGTGAGCTGATGGCCGCAGGAGGGCCGGCGAGCGAACTCATACTGTTCATAGTTGCAGTTATCGTCGCGGGCAGTGTCGCCGGCGGTCTCGCCTACGTGACCACCGACATAGCCCACGGCATGAACGACAGGGGTGCCATGCTGGCCGACCAGCTGAGGACGGACTTCGCTATAATAAACGACCCGAACAACATACCGGTTAGTGGAGCCGGGCCTTACAACTATACGTTTTACATGAAAAACATTGGAAAGGAGCCCATTGCATTTACCCCCGACGCCGTCCAGGTGTTAATTGATGGATCCCTCGTTCCCGCGGCCAACCTCACGTTCACCGACGTTAATGGGGCTTCGATAAGTTCACTCGACGCCTATGAGGTTGGTGTGATAAAGGTCACCCTGGGTACGGCCCTTACGCAGGGTTATCACACCCTCACCGTTGTGATTGAGAACGGCGAGCGCAGGAGCTTTGTCTTCAGGGTGTCCTGACATAAAGGACGCCTTTGGCGGTTAAAATAACGCGAGACGGTGGTGGTCATCTTGGTCGAGGAACTCCTCAAGATAGAGCTCAAGGGCGATGAACTGCACCGGCGTCTCGGTGGTGGCATCCCCGCCGGGACGATTATGCTCATCGAGGGAGACAGGGGTAGCGGTAAGTCCATCTTCGTCCAGCGCCTTCTCTACGGCTTTCTCATGAACGGGTACACCGCCAGCTACATCTCCAGCCAGTACACCACGGTTGAATACATCAAGCAGATGGAGTCCCTCGGCTACGATATAATCCCTTTTCTAATCAGGAAGAAGCTCATGTTTGTCTCACTATATCCCCTTCTCACCGGTGTCAGCGAGAAAAGGAAGTTCCTCAGCAGGTTGTTTGGTGAGCCCAGGCTGTGGGAGCCGGACATAATGATAATCGATTCATTCTCATCACTCCTTTCCCGTGAGCAGGAGCCGAGCGCGGTTAGGGATTTTCTGCTGTACGTCAAGAAAATGGCCTCCCTGGATAAGGTCATCATCCTCACCGCGAACACGGAGGAGATAGACAGGGACTCCCTCTTCGTCCTTGAGGAAGCGGCAAGCATGCTCGTCCGTCTGAGCGTCAAGGTGTTCGGTGGTGACCTGAAGAACTCGGCCACGATAGTCAAGTACAACAACGCCAAGGGACTGTTTCAGAAGATTATCCCGTTCCGTGTCGAGCCGAAGGTCGGGCTGATAGTGGAGATTGCGGCGGTGGTGTGACATGGCGCAGGTGATCAGCGACACCCTTGAGGAGGCAATGGCGAGAAACCCCCACCTTAGGAAGTACGTTGATCAGTTCAGGAGGAAGTACGGAAAGCTCCCGGAGTTTCATCCTCAGCTCACCAGGGACATGAAGGACATAATGTACCCCAACATCCTCTACCCGGTAGGTGACCCCATCTTCATCCACATCTACGGGGACATGACGACCGACAAGAAGTACATCGTCATCGAGCCCCGCATCGAGAGCCGCGAGGAAGAGCAGAAGTACAACCGGATCAGGGACAAAATCCTGGAGCTCGCGCCGACCAGGGATATTCCTGAGGAGCAGGAAGAGTTTGAGCGCTTTCTGGATGCCCTCTTTGATGAAGCCGTGCTCGCGCTGGTTAAATCGAGCAAAGGCGGTTTAATGGGCAGGGGTCAGAAATTTCTGATCACCAAGGATGAGATGGAGAAGTTCCGCTACCTAATCAAGCGCGACATCATCGGTATCGGCCCGCTTGAGCCGATAGCGAGGGACCCCTACATCGAGGATATCCACATCATCGGCGCCAACAACATCTCTCTCGTCCACAAGATATTCGAGATGATGCCGACCAACATAACCTTCGGCGACGACGTCAAGCTCGCGGACTACTTCAAGAACATTGCCGAGCGTATTGGAAGGCCGATCAGCGACAGGACGCCGATAGTTGACGGTGCCCTCCCCGACGGCTCGCGTATCAACATCATCTACTCCCCGGACATCTCCATCAAGGGTCCGAGCGCCACCATCCGTAAGTTCTCGGCAACCCCCATCAGCATCGTTCAGCTCATCTCATGGGGAACGCTGAGCGCCGAAGTTGCCGCCTATCTCTGGATAGCCCTTGAGTACGGTATGAGCGTTTTCGTCTGTGGTGAGACCGCTTCCGGTAAGACCACCCTGCTCAACTCAATAGTCCCGTTCATCAAGCCGGGATCCAAAATCTACACCGCGGAGGATACCCCCGAGGTTCAGGTGCCGCATCCCACATGGCAGAGACTCATAACCCGTGAAAGGGGCCCCGAGGAGAGCAGGGTTACCCTCTTTGACCTCCTGAAGGCGGCCCTGCGTTCAAGGCCGAACTACATCATCGTCGGTGAGATTCGTGGTGCCGAGGGTGCCATCGCATTCCAGGCCATGCAGACCGGCCACCCCGTTATGAGCACCTTCCACGCCGGTGATATCAAGAAGATGATACAGCGTTTCACCGGGCATCCCATCAACGTCCCGATAACCTTCATTGACAACCTCAACATAGCGGTCTTCCAGCAGGCTGTCTACATCAAGGGCAAGTTCCTGAGGAGGACGGTCAACGTCGTCGAGATCGAAGGCTACTACGAGGAGCTCGGCGGTGTCGCTACGAGGAACGTCTTCGAGTGGGACCCCGTGTCGGACAGGCACGTGTTCCGTGGTTTCAACAACTCTTACATCCTTGAGAGGAAGATAGCCGAGATAGCCGGTTACGAGGATCCCAAGGAGATTTACAACGAGCTGTTCCTCCGTGCGAGGATCCTCCAGAGGATGGTCGAGCTGGGCATAACGAACTACTGGGACGTCTACCGCGAGATCAAGGCTTTCTACCAGCGTGGAATCGAGGGCCTGAGCTTCAGAATCTAACGGGGTGATGACATGGCCGAGGAGGGCATCAGCATTTTCACGAAGGCTGACCTGGATATGGGCACGTACCTCAGGAAGGTTCTTCTGCCGTACATGGCTATCTCGGCGGTTCTGTTCCTCGCGGTGGGCGTAATCGGAAGAATTTTTTACCTCCCCAGTGCCCTCAAGGTTCTCATGTTCCTGATTCCCGTTGTTCTCCTGGTTTACGCCGCGGTGTATCCCTACGTGATAGCGGATACCAAGAAGATTTCGATAAACTCAAAAATGCCGTACTTCATCACGTACTTCGCGGTTCTCTCGACGAGTGAAATGCGGAGGAGCGACCTCATCAAAATCCTCGCCAACGACCCCAAGCTGGGTGCCATAGCGAGCGAGCTCAAAAAGGTCCACACCGTGGTCAACAGACTTCACCTCTCGATGCCAGAGGCCCTCCGATTCCTCGCGAGGAGGACGCCCAGTGTAATGTTCGCCGACTTCCTCGACAGGCTGGCTTACTCTCTCGACAGTGGTGTTGACCTCAAGGAGTACCTTTTCCAGGAGCAGCAGACGGTCATGGACGACTACCAGACCTTCTACGAGGGTGCGCTCTACGACCTCGATATATTCAAGGAGATATACGAGTCGATAATTATCTCGGTCGTGTTCATCGCCGCGTTCGTCATCATAGGCCCCCTCATCACCGGCATGGACATCGGCAAGATGGGGCTGTACGCGGTTGCGATGACTCTCGCCGCCGAGGTTGGTATACTGCTCGTTGTTAAGTTCAGGATGCCCGAGGATCCCCTCTGGGCGGAGAACAGGGGCATAGATGATGTAAGGCGGAGAAGGATAACGATGGCCGCGGTTTATTCGGTTGTGGGGGTTGTTATAGTTGCGCTCCTTTACTTCACCGTCATCAGGGTGAGGTTTGATATACCAGAGCCCTTCGTTCTCGCCCTCATCCTGACGCCCCTCTTTTACCTCGGACACGTTGTCAACAGTGAGGAAAAGAGGATATCTAGGAAGGACGAGAATTTTCCCGCGTTCATAAGGAGTCTGAGCTCATCCCTTGCCGCCAGCGGCGCCTCCCTTGTGCTGGTTCTCAAATACCTCAGTGCCCACGACTTCGGTTCCCTCACTGAGGACATCAGGGCGCTCTACAGGAGGCTCGCCATCAGGGTTGACAGGGACAGGGCGTGGGACTTCTTTATAACAGGAACCGGGAGCTGGCTCATCGGTATATTCTCGGAGATATTCCGTGAAAGCCTCCGCATGGGTGCGGAACCTGACTACGTTGGCCTCATCATCAGCAGGAACTTTGAGCGGCTCGTTCGTCTCAGGAGGAAGAGGCAGCAGAGCATAGCGAGCTTCGTCGGAATAATCTACGGTCTGACCGGGGCGTTTGCGTTTTCCCTCGCCGCCTCATTCCAGGTCGCCGTTTCGATAAGCCAGATGTTCGCCCAGATGCAGATACCCACCGAGTACATAGGGGATATAATCCACGTCATCCCGCCGTCGGGAATGAGGTTCCTCCTTTACATAATGCTGGTGATGATGGTGATGCACTCCCTCCTCTCCTCCCTCGTTATCAAGCTCGCGGACGGAGGTCACGTGCTCGGCACCGCCAGGTACTTCGTCATAATGTCGTGGATATTCGCGGTTGGTATGTACCTGGGTCAGACACTCATGGAGAGGATGATGGGAATGGGAGGGGGCGGTGAAACCGCCCAGATGTTTCTCCACCTTATGGGGGTGATACCGTGAGACGGGCCATCGTGTTCGCGCTGGTGCTCATGCTTCTGCTTCCGGCGGGTTTCGCCTCGGCGTCGTCCTTCAACGGATGGTTTTCCCTGCCGGGTTCGATTTCCCTCGGGAACGTGACCCTGGAGTTCAGGGACGTCTCGCTGGACGGTGTCCTGGTTGGCACCGCGTACGCACAGTCGTCATACAATGACTTCTCCCTCAGCCCGGGGGAGGGTTTCACCGCCGGGGACGTTGTGGTGAGGTACGTCAGGGTCACCGCGGCTGAGGGGCCCGTCGTATTCCTGAACGTGACGTTTCCCTACATCGTTGAGGGCGAGACCGTTAGGCTGGGGGACTACTCGATTGAGCTGCTCTCGGTGGGGAGCAAGGGCGCGAAGGTGCGCGTTTCCCGGGGAAACGAGTCCAAGGACTTCACCTCCGGCACGTTTACCTTCGGCAACCTTAAGATTGCCGTGAGCGCCTACCCAAAGGTCTTTGAGGGATACCTCCAGTGGGGCCAGAACGTGACGATCTCGGACCACGTGCTAACCTTCACCAACGCCACCGTTGAGGAATCCGCTGACGGCTTTACTGAAACGCTTTACTTCGAATACGATGGAAATGAGTATTCCGTGGTCGTTGGGAAGGAGGCGGACATCGGCCCGTTCCACGTCAAGGCGGAGGATTTGGTCGGGGTTGAGTACGCCAAGGTGACGGTGTTCTTCAGGGGGGCGTCGCTCGACGTTGAGACGGTTCCGGATGCGGTGTTCTCACTCTTCCCCGGTCAGACCCGGAACGTTGGTCCATACGTGCTCCGCTACGACTACAAATTCGATGGTTCGATAAGGGCGTCCCTGCTCAACTCGTGCGGCGCGGTTCTGGCCACCTCCAAACTCTCAAGCGGTGCCGTGGCGACGGGCCTGTACTACAAGGGGGCAACCGTAATCCTGGACGGCGTGGAGGACGACGGAAAGGCCACCTTTGAGGTCTTTCTCGACAAGTCCAAGATTCCCGACGTGGGGAAGGTGGCTAACCTTCTGATAGAGGGTACCGCCGAGGGCGGGAAGCGGTACCTTCCGATGAGTATTGCCTTCCGGGTAAAGAACACCGGCACGGTGGCCCTTTCGAACGTCACGCTCCGCTTCGTTCCGGAGGGTGGAGTGCGGGTTATTTCTGGGGGTGCGCTAGAGATTGCCCTCCTGAAACCGGGTGAGGAAAAAACCTTCAAGGTAACCGTCATGCCGACGGACGACGGCAACGTTACGCTTGGAAGGGTGGTGGCGGATGTTGTTGCTCCCTTTGAACTGGCCTGCGGGGGCTACACCAGGCTCACATTCTCATCCAACCCCGTTACCGCGTACGTGGAGCCGTCGAAGGTTGCCTACTTCCTCAACGCATCGTGGGAAGGGGACCCTGCGGTGTATCATCCCGTGACCCTGAGGTTCCACGTCAGGAACGCCGGAGACGTGTCTGTACCAGCTAACCTCACGGTGAGCGTCCCGGAGGGCGTGACTATTGAGCCCGACGGGGTCTTTGGGTCCTACGGGGGTGGATTGGTCGCCCCTCTGAGCCTGGCACCCGGTGAAAACGTGACCTTCAGCGTCATGGTAATCCCCTACTCCCCCGGGAAAAAGACGTTCAGGGTTGCCCTAAACACCATCGCGGGGACCGTCAACTCAAGCACAGTTGCGCTGGACATCGTGGCCCCAACCGGGAACGACACCGCGGTGATAACGAAGACCATCACCGTGACGACCACGGTACCTTCCAACGGAACCGTGACCGTCACCGAGACCAGTACAGAGACCACGTCCATCGAAAGCACTGTGACCGAAGTCCAAACGGTTCCGTACACACCAACAACCTCCAAGGTTGTGTGGATGGTAATCGGGATTGTTATCGGTGCCCTAGCCGTCATAATCTTCGCGTGGTATCAGGCCCACAGATCATGAGAAAGGTTGATACGCCCTTTTTCTTTATGTTTATCTGGTGAACACCATGGAAAAACTGGATGGGTTGTGGCGCCGGAGGGTGGCTTCCCTTGTGGAGGGGGGCATCATCAGGAGCGAGGCCGTTAGGAGGGCTTTTCTCAGGTATCCACGGTACCTCTTCGTTGAAAAGCGCTACCGGGACTACGCCCACGTTGATGAGCCCCTTCCGATTCCCGCGGGGCAGACCATCTCGGCTCCCCACATGGTGGCGATAATGCTGGAGCTGGCCGAGCTTGAGCGGGGAATGAACGTCCTTGAGATTGGAACGGGCAGCGGATGGAACGCGGCTCTGATCGCGGAGCTCGTGAAGAGCGATGTTTACACGGTCGAACGGATTCCCGAGCTGGTCGAGTTTGCGAGGAGAAACCTCGAGCGAGCGGGAGTGAAGAACGTTCACGTTTTCCTCGGCGACGGCACGAAGGGCTTTCCTCCCAAAGCCCCCTACGACAGGATAATCGTCACCGCGGGGGCACCGAAGGTTCCGGAACCCCTGATCGAACAGCTGAAGCCGGGCGGGAGGCTCATCATCCCGGTTGGAAGCCATCATCTCTGGCAGGAGCTGTATATTATGACCAAGACCGAGGACGGGGAGGTCCGGAAGAAAAGATGGGGCGGGGTTGCCTTCGTCCCCCTTATGGGTGAGCACGGCTGGAGGGTTGTTTCATAAATTGTGACTTTTGTGGGTTTATGTTTTCCGAAATTTTTAAATAAATATCTTTGGAGTGGATTTTGTATTTATGAGCGGTCTCCGGTATGTGGGGGTTTTAAGCCCGAATGGAGACTGCTGAAAAGCCTGAAGATGTGGGGAGTTCACCGTTCCCCCCGAAAGCCACCCAATGAAGATGGGAGCGGGGAAGATTAACCGTAACGAGGTTTACGAACTTTACACAAACCACGACTAACCAGAACGGGTAGGCTTTTAAGTTTCCCCTCTTTCTCTTTTCAGGTGGTACGATGGTTAAGCTCATAGCCTTTGACCTCGAGGGAACCCTGGTCAAATCCATCTCCAGCTGGGTTGAACTTCACAAGCGCTTTGGAACCTGGGAAAAGGGGAAGGAATACGCCGAGCTCTTCTTTGCGGGAAAAATAGACTACGTGAAGTGGGCCGAACTCGACGCCTCCCTCTGGAGAGGTCACACGAGGGAGGAGATTATGGAATGGGCGAACTCGGTTGAGTACATGGAGGGAGCGAGGGAGCTCATCGAGTTTCTCCGGGAGAACGACTTCAGAATAGCGATACTCAGCAGCGGTCTCATGTGCCTCGCCGGAAGGATAGCGAAGGAGCTCGGGGTTGACTACGTCTTCGCCAACGAGCTGATATTCGACGAGAACGGCGTTGTTACCGGGAAGGTCAACCCCATTGTCGACTTCAAGAGCAAGGGGACCATACTCCGGGAGCTGAAGGCGGAGCTTGAACCCGAGGTAACAATAGCGGTCGGTGATGGATACAACGACCTGAGCATGTTTAAAGAAGCCGACGTCAGCATAGCGATAAACCCCCACGAGGGGGTGGAAGGCGACCACAACGTTGAGAGCCTCCACGAGGTGATGGAGATAATAGCGGGGCTGGTGGAGGACGGCGCTGAGCGGGGTCGGTGAAGGGCGTGCTCATCACGCGTCAGCAAAGCAAAAGCTCCTCATTCCCCTGTCGGCCCGGCCGGAATCCCCGCCTCACTCCTCCGCGGGGTGGGCGGACGCCGGGCCGGCGGTGGTTTCTCCGCGCAGGGACTTAAAAGTCTAACTCTGATTCAGAGCCCGGCGACCCTCAGAACGAGCCACCAGAAGATGTCCCCCCAGAAGTATGCCATCAGGAACCCGATGAAAAGCGCTGGGGCGAAGGGCATTGATTTTTTCCTGAGGAAGGAGTTTTCAATCCTTCCCTCCTCCACGAGGCGCTTGAGCTCTTCTATCTGCTCTTTTCTGAGTCCTTCCGCTGTGGGGGAGGCTATGATCCGTCCCCGCTTGGGCTTCAGCGATCCCAGATCCCATGAGACTAGGGTGTGCTTAATGCGTTCAAGACCGTCCTCCCTGTCCCGCATTACCTCACCGTTAATCTCGTGGATGACCTCACCGAGTATGTCCCACTCGTTCAACTCCTCCACGGGGACCTCTTCCATCAGCACCTCCACACGCATGAACTTGACAGTGGAGAGGAGCACCTTTAGGAGGTAGATGAGGACAAAAACCCTCCCGGAGGTTAAGAGTGCGACCGTTGGATCCAGGTACATGAGGTATCCGATGGACAGAATGCCGGCGGCGTTGCCGAGGTGGTGGAGCCTCATAAAGACGGGCAGCAGGACGAGCGCCACGAGGATTCCGGTTACGGGACTTGAGATTCCGGCGCTTCCCATGATTGCCTGAACGGTTATGACGGCAACTATCCACAGGGTGAACTCAACGGTGGTGCGCAGTCCTCCCACGAAGACCTCCCTCAGGGCGTGAAACCTCTTCCTGAGCACGAGGACGGCCAGGGAGTATACGAAGATGAAGGGAAACACTGCCAGGATGCTGTTGAAAAGCACTGCCAGGGGGTACAGAGGGTACGTCGTTCCGTAGGGGGGGACGACATCCGCGGCGGCTGGGGCGAGGGGCAGAAGGGCGGAGAACGCCGCCAGAACAACCACATCACCGCTGGCCCAGGCCCCGATGTAGTAGAGCAAGAGACCGAGGATAAAGCCCAGTATCAGTCCGATGAATCCGGAGGCGGCCAGCAGGCCATCATGGGCCTGTATTCCCCGGTACAGATAGTACAGGACGCCGACTTCGGCGGCCGGAATCACGATCTTGCCAAGCCAGGTGGGAAGCTCGCTCTCCTCTTCTTCCTCTTCCTCCCACCCGAGGAGACGTCCAATGAGAGTGAGGGTTGGAAAAGCGTGGTTGTCGAAGATGAACCCCGTCTTAATATCGGTGTAAGAGGTCAGTACTCCCGCTAAAAGACCCAGAATCAGGGGGACCGTCTCCATGATTTCACCTCACAGGTCTTCGAGTATCTGCTTCCGAACCTCCTTGGTGTAGTTGGAGACCGCACTGTTGAGATCGTGGACGCTACTCATGATGACCCGGATTGCCATCGTGACCAGTATCAGAACAGCAGCCAGCATGAAAAGGTACTCCAGCGCTCCCTGCCCCCTGTGCCTCATCGTTTACACCTGACTTTAATTCGGCGCTAAAGGATTTAAAAGTTTCCATCAGCCTTTTAAACGGGAAATGGAATCTGGGTCGTGATGAAGATGAGAGTGTACAGGTTGAGGGTTCGCGAGGAATACCTGGACTACATAAAGTCCGGCGAGAAGAGGATAGAGGTTAGGGTTGCCTACCCCCAGTTCCGGGGAATGAAGCCCGGTGACAAGATAATCTTCAACGATCAGGTTCCCGCCGTGATCACGGGCGTGAAGGAATACGAGACATTCCGTCAGGTTCTGAGGGAAGAGCCCATAAAGAAGATCTTTCCGGATGAGCCGAGCTTTGAGAGGGCGGTGAAGCGGTTCCACGGCATGTACCCAAAGTGGAAGGAGAACCGCTACGGCGTCATCGCCATAAGGTTCAAGCTCGTGGGTGAGAAAAGCGGGCGGTGATCCCGGTGCGCCACCTGGAGTTCGACGGACGCTACGCCGAGGCGATACTGAGCGGAAGGAAGAGGGCAACGGTGAGGCTCGGCAGGAGGCCGAATCTGGAGCCCGGCGACGAAGTCCTCCTGCACTCGGGCGGCTACGCGATAGGGAAGGCGGTTATCGAGAGGGTTGAGAGTAAAACGGTTGGCGAGCTTACTGACGAGGACGCTTTTCGGGACGGTTTTTCGAGCAGGGAGGAGCTTATAAGGGCCCTCAAAAGCCATTACAAACACGTGGACGACGACTCCATCGCCCACGTTATAGTCTTCCGTCTCGTGGAGAAGTTCGATAAGCCGGTCATGAGCTCGGATTACGCCTACGAGGGCAACCTCCCGGTGGAGATAGCCGAGAAGGCCCTCAAACATCTTGACCTCTCCGAAGAAGACAGAGAGCTCCTCGAACTCTTCCTCCAGGCGGGGAGTCTCAGAAAGGCCGCCCACCGGCTGGGGGGCATGAACAAGAGGTATCTGATTAGGGACGCCCTCAGGAGGGCTTACAAGGAGCTGAAAAGGAGGGGCATCATGGGGCCAAAGCTCTGATGCCCGTGAGCTGCCCTCCGGATTTTTCTCCCTGTGACGTCCCGGAGCCCATGGTTCAGCCATCCGGCACAAATTTGGACGGATGTTCAGAATTTCCGGCCGCTTCCTATCACTATCCCACCTCGAAAGCGGGAAGTCTTTTCTTAACGACGACCAACTTTCAGCGGTGGGAGAGCATGTGCCTTGTGGCGGGTGGACTCGGTTCAAATCTCAGGGACAGGTCCATCGTCATGATAAACGCCGGAAAGCACAGGGGAGAGGACAGCTTCGGCGTCTGGACGGACGAGGGCGTACTGAAATCGAGCGACTTCTCAAAGGTTCCCGAAATGCCCGACGGGAAGATAGGTCTCATACAGTGCAGGCTCGCCATGACTGGCTCCCTGGGCTTTACCCAGCCCTTCGTCAATGAGCTGGCCCTCGTCCACAACGGCGAAATATACAACCACCGCGAGCTGAGGACGTGGCTGGAGGGAAGGGGGGTATCCTTCAAGACGGACGTGGACAGCGAGGTAATCCTCAGGCTCATCGAGTTCTTCCTCGACCGCGGGCTGGACGCCTTCGGGGCGGTTCGGAAGGCGATGCTGATGATGGAGGGGGACTACGCCGTGGCCTTCTCCGACGGCGAGAGAATTCACCTCTTCCGCGACCCGCTGGGCGTAAGGCCGCTGTACCGCTCCCCGGAGGGGTTTTTCGCGAGCGAGAAAAAGGTGCTGTGGGCCATTGGGCAGGAGGCCATTCCGGTAGAACCCGGCGAGCTGGTCACAATCTCGAGGGAGGGCGTTGAAGTCAGGAAAGTCCTCCGGCTGGAAGAGCTGAGGAGGAAGCCCTTCGACCCCGAGAGGGCGGTTAAGGCCATCGGCAGGGCCCTGACCTGCTCCGTCCGCCACAGGGTGGGGAAGAAGACCGGCGTTCTCTTCTCCGGGGGACTGGACAGCTCCCTCGTTGCTCTCATCGCCTCGGAGTACTCCGACGTCGTCCTCTATACCGCGGGGGTGGAGGGAAGTCCCGACATCGAATGGGCCAGACTGGCCGCGGACAGGCTCGGCCTGGAGCTCAGGGAGTACGTCTTCGACCTGGACGATGTGATGGAGGCGGTTCCAAGGGTTGCCTTTGCGATAGAGGAACCGAACCCTATGAATCTGGCCATCGGGATACCCCTGTACTTCGCCACGCGGCTCGCGAGGGACGACGGCGTCAAGGTTCTCCTGAGCGGGCAGGGGGCCGACGAGCTCTTCGGCGGCTACGCGAAGTACCTGGAGAGGCCCGAGCTTATGGAGGAAGACCTGAAGGGGCTGGGTGAGAGGAACCTCGCCAGGGACGACAAGATAGCCATGATGAACTCGGTGGAGGGACGCTTCCCCTTCCTGAGCCTGTCCGTCGTCTCAGCGGCAATTAACACACCGCTTGATGCGAAGATATCCGGGGGTGTGAGAAAGGCCGTTCTGAGAAAAGCGGCGCTGGAGCTGGGTCTGCCGAAGGAGATTGCCATGAGGGAAAAGAAGGCGGCCCAGTACGGCAGCGGTTCCCAGAAGCTCCTGGAGAAACTCGCAAAGAGCGAGGGTCTGGGACTGAGGGAATACGCAGAGAAAGTCTTCAGGGAGATTTTTAAACGGGAATAAACGTTCCTGAACGTTCTTTAATAGTCCCGCCCCAAATGGGGCACCTCCACGTTTTTTCCTGCCAGCGGGGCTAACGCTGCCGAACGGTTTCGTGAAAAAGGCTTAAATAGGCCCTTTTCCAACGGTAGGCTGGTGAGAGAACGTGGAGTTGAAAAAACCCGCCGTCATTTTCATCGGACTTATCTTCATACTGGCCGTCATCCCTGGGGGGAGCGTCGGGTACGCCTCCGCCGCGGACCAGGGCATCGTTATCCTCGTGACGGACAATGAGGCTGACGCGGCACTGGCGTACAGCGTGGCCGCCCTGCTGGGTGCCAGGGTTATCGTAAGTCCCTGGGGAACGTACAGTCCGGAGATCAGCGCGGAGATTCTCAGCGAGGAGCCGGGGAGGGTGATAATAATCGGCGGACCCGTCGCAATCCCCGAGGACTACACGGGCGATCTGGACGACTTCGGAATCTCCTACGAGCGCTGGTACGGGGAGACGAGGTACGAGACAAATCTGGCCGTGATAGAGGGACTGAAGAAGGAGTTTC
Organism: Thermococcus celericrescens; assembly: GCF_001484195.1. Taxonomy (NCBI): domain Archaea; kingdom Methanobacteriati; phylum Methanobacteriota; class Thermococci; order Thermococcales; family Thermococcaceae; genus Thermococcus; species Thermococcus celericrescens. The sequence continues at coordinate 12,438 of NZ_LLYW01000017.1, read as the reverse complement.
CGGAGGCTTTCGAGGGCATCGAGACCGTAGTAATCGCCAACGGCAGGGACGGACTCGCGCTGAGGGAGTACGCCAGGACGGTTAAAATCGGACCCTCCGGGACGCATGGAAGGCCCATCCTCATCCTGACGGACGACGGAAAAACCAACGAGACACTTGAGGCGCTGGCAAAGTTCAGCAGGCTGAAGGGAGTCGTGTACATGGCGACATCGGACGGGGGAGAGCCCCTGTTTCCCCTGAACCAGGGGGAAGTTCTGGGATTTGCCCGGGAGCGCTTCGGGAATGACATAGGCACCGAAGAGAAAGCGACCTCGCCGGGGCCAAGGGACACCCTCGAGGTTCTCACGGCAGTCCAGAACAAGACGGACAGGGCGGAGAAGCTGCTCGACGGCCTTCAGATACCCGCTGCCAGAAGAAAGCTCGAAGCCGCCAGGGGCCTGCTCGAGGAGGCGTGGAGTGCGTACAACGCGGGCGACTACTCCATGGCATACCTGCTGGCCATACGTGCGGGGGGAGAGGCGGATTTTGTGATAGCGAGGACGTACGTGGAAATAAGGACAGTGTACCAGGGCTCGGCGGAGGTGAGGCTCCAGAGAAGGCTTTCACAGCTTGAGGTCATGGTAAACGTCCTCAGAGCAAAGGGCTACGATGTGGATGAGATAGAAAACCTGCTCCAGCAGGCGGAGGATGCCCTCAAGAGGGGGGATTACTCCGAGGTAATCAACGATCTCATACCCCGTATAAAGGAGATGCTGGCAGAAAAAACCGTCTGGAAGCACGGCGTTCCCCATCCACCTCGCCCTGAGGGACGGGACAGGGGCAGACCATAAGTCTTTTTAACGCCTCTTCTCCATTCTCCCCGGTCAAAATGAGGATTCTAATGGTTGGTCACTATCCCCCCCACGCCGGTGGCGTTGCCAACCACCTTGAGGGCCTCGTGAGAGAGCTCAGAAAACGCCACGAGGTTCACGTCCTGACCTACGGGCCGGTTGAGCCGAGGGAGTTCGAGCGGGAGTTCGTCCACCAGGTTAAGGTTCCGCAGGTTTACGGACTGAGGGGGACGAGCTTTGCCTTTCTGGGTTCCAGGAAAATCGTCCGGCTCCACAGGGAACTGGGGTTCGATTTGATCCACGCCCACTTTGTTGGAACGACCAGCTTCGCGGGCGTTCTCGCGAAGGAGAAAACCGGCCTTCCTCTCGTCGTCACAGCCCACGGAAGCGACCTGGAGCACACGGCAAAGCTGGCCTTCGGAAGGTTTTACGTGAAAAAAACCCTCGCCGAGGCGGACGCGGTAATAGCGGTTAGCCACTGGCTGGCAAGGAAGGCACTGGCCCTCGGGGCGGGAAGGGTGAGTGTCATACCCAACGGGGTGCGTGAACTCGAAGGGGCCGGGGAACCGGAGAACGGGAGGAGGTACATCACGTTCATCGGCGCCCTCCGCAAATACAAAAGCCCGGGGACTTTCATAGAGCTGGCGAGGGCGTTTCCCGAGAGGGAATTCCTTGTGGTGGGTGACGGCCCGCTCAGGGGGAGTCTGGAAGCGAGTGCACCCGGAAACGTGAGGTTCCTTGGGTACAGGGGGGACGTTGGAAAGATTCTGTCGGAAAGCGTTCTCCTCGTCCTGCCCTCCAGGAGGGAGGGCTTTGGCCTTGTCGTCATAGAGGCCAACAGCCTGGGCGTCCCTGCAGTGGGAAGGCGCGTGAGCGCGGTTCCCGAGCTGATCAGAGCGGGGAAGAACGGACTCACCTTCGGGACGTTCGATGAGCTCGTTGAGGCTGTGGGGGAGCTCCTTGAACCAAAGGTAAACAGGAAAGCCGGCTCAACCGGAAGGCACGTTTCAAAGCTCTACTCCTGGGGGAAGGTTGCGGGGGAAGTTGAGAGGGTTTACGAGTCCGCCCTGAGATAGGTTTTTAACTGCTTTTTCTCGCCCTCTCAGGGGTGAGAGCATGACGGTAGTAATCAACATGCGAGACGGAGTCGATGAGAGGGGCATAAAGATAGCCGCCAGGTTCATACTTGAGGGAAAGCTGGTCGCGTTCCCGACCGAGACCGTTTACGGCCTCGGTGCAGATGCCCTGAACGCCCGGGCCGTGAGGAGGATATTCGAGGCCAAGGGCAGGCCGGCGGACAACCCGCTCATCGTTCACATAGCTGACTTCAGCGATCTGGGGCGGCTCGCGAGGGATGTTCCCCGTGAGGCAAGGCTCCTCGCCGAGAGGTTCTGGCCAGGCCCCCTGACGATGGTCCTGCCGAGGAATGAGAACGTCCCGGACGTCACTACCGGTGGCCTCGACACCGTGGCCGTCAGAATGCCTGCGCACCCGATAGCTCTCGCGCTTATAAGAGCGAGTACCCCCGTGGCGGCACCCTCAGCGAACATAAGCGGAAAGCCGAGCCCCACCCTGGCGGAGCACGTCATAGACGACTTCTACGGGAGGATAGAGTGCATAATCGACGGCGGCGAGACTAAGATAGGTGTTGAATCAACGGTGATAGACCTCAGCTCGGAGAGGCCGACCCTGCTGAGGCCCGGCGGCCTTCCACTGGAAGAAATCGAGAAGGTCATCGGGGGGGTCGAGATACATCCGGCGGTCAGGGGTAAGCTCGTGGACGTCGCCCGCTCCCCCGGGATGAAGTACAAGCACTACTCGCCGAACGCCCGGGTTATAGTGGTCGAGGGAAAGAGGGAGAACGTGAGGCGTAAGATAACCGAGCTGGTGCACGAGTACCGCGCGGATGGCCTCACCGTTGGGGTGATGGCCACGGAGGAGTACGACGCGGACGAGTTCTTCCACCTGGGGAGTACCGAGGAGGAAGTGGCGAGGAACCTCTTCAGGGCGCTCAGGGAGCTGGATAAACGCGGTGTGGACGTCATAATCGCGGAGGGAATCGAGGAGAAAGGGCTGGGATTCGCGGTGATGAACAGACTGAGAAAGGCAGCAGGGTACAGAATAGTCTGGGCATAGACAACGCTTAAATATCTGGAGGGCCAAGATTTAGGCAACCGTCAGGGACTTGAATCATATGGGGTGAGAAATTTGGTGGGTAGCATGGGGCTGGAAGGGCCAGAGGACCTCGAACAGCTCGCTATCAAAAAAATCAACGGCGGTCATGTGAAAGAGGGGCTCAAACTTATGCTGCGGGCCGCGAAGGGCTATGAGGAGGCTGGAATGAGTGAGGACGCGGCCAGGCTGTACAAATACCTCGGTTACGTTCTTCTGGAGAGAACGAAGTCCGTTGAAAAGGCCCGGCCCTCTCTTCTGAAGAGCGCCTACCTCTATCTCGACCTTATAGACGGTGAGATATCCAGACCCGATGTTGACGTCGATGTTCTCGATGAGTACTGCTTCAGTGTCCTTGAGATATTCGCGACCCTGGACGATCGCAGGGGCCTGACAAGGTACGCTGAGGAGTTCGCCGGAATCTACGAGGACCTTGGGGCGTCCTATCAGGACAACGATGATATAGAGATGGCAATAAAGGCGTACGAGTCCGCCTACAGGTACTACAAGCTGGTGGACAACGTCGAGGCGTACAAGAGGATAGCCGAGACAATGATAACCCTCTACGGCCAGGTCGCGGAAAGCAGGCTGGAAAGCGGGGATATCGAAAGAGCGGCGGAAGCGTTCTACCGCCTCGCGGCCTTTATACGAGCGCTGTTTGGCTACGACATCCATTTCATTGAGATGATGGACACCGCTGCAAAGAACTTTGAGAGGGCAAGCAAGATAGCCTACTCCAACGGTGACCTGGACGGTACCACCACCTGCCTCGTCAAGGCCCAGTACGCGTACATGCTGGCGAGGAACTTCAACAGGGCCAAGCTCATCGGCCTCAACGCCGCCAGAATACTGTACCAGGTGATAAGTGCCCACCGCTCAAAGGGCAACGACGAGATGGCGACGGAAAAGCTCGTGGAGCTGACCGAGGCTCTCATGGGGATAGGGAAGCTTGACGAGGCCATGGGGACGTACAAGAGCGCCCTCGAGACCAGGAGCGGTATGGAGTTCAGGGTGCGGGTGAGGCTCGCCGCACTTAAACACTTCGCCGCGTTAAACAGCCGCGTGGATGTGCTGGAGGACATCGAGAACATAGAGTACTACACCGACAGGGGAAAACACACGAAAGCCCTGGAACTCGGAGAGAACGCCATGAAGAGGGAGGGACTCGTTGAGGTTCTGGAAAAAATCCATGAGGCCGAGGGAGTCTATCGCTCACTCTGAGAGAATTAAAAGAGATTAGGATGACTTGACCTCGACCCTCGGGAGGGGTACGTGGTACGGCAGGCGCATCTCCTTCGCGAGAAGCATCAGCATCGGGGAGACTTCTTTGGTTATGAAGTTGACGACCTCCGCGAAGGTTATGGGGTCTATCTTCTTCTCATCCTCCCAGAGGTTGAGTATCTCGTCCATCTTCTCCTTCCGCGGCGGAAGGTAGAGTATGACGCCATCGATCGCACCGTCGGCGATCTTGGGGTTGTACTCTATCTCGTATCTGAAGAGGATTTCTATGCCGTTCAGCTTACCGGTTGGGGTCCTGATCTCACCGAGGCGAATCTCCTCAATCTTCGGCGAGAGCCTGACCTCAATCTGGCCGGCTGGGACGGAAAAGGAAACCTTCTTCATTTCAACCTTGGTTATGTTGAACCCGAGCACTGGCATTTTCTTTCACCACCTCGAAGTCGATGGGTTTGTATAAAACGCTATCGGTAGGGCTTTAAACTTTCCCCCGAACTCCCTCAGATGCCGAGGGAAAAAGTCGTCAGGATATGGGATGAACGGGAAGTGGTCTATCCCCCAAAGAGATGGCGCTACCTCCTGGAGAAGAGGGAGAGAGCGCTAAAGATAATGGAGAGGCTTAGCCAGTTCGATCCCCTCATCTACGGCAGCGTCGCCAGGGGGGACGTCAGGCAGGACAGCGACGTGGACATCTTCATACCATACAGGGTGCCGAGCTACCTTATCGAACTCGCCCTTGAGGGGCTCGTGGGGCAGAGGAAGATAGTCATGGCAACTCCGTGGCACCTCATCAAGGGGGTCATCGAGATAGACAACGAAACAACCGTCACATTCCCGTTAATCGACCCCACCGACAGGGAGCTTGAGTTTTACCGGTGGGGCGGGGCGGTTGATTTGTGGGGTGTGAAAACGAAGGAGCGCGTCACCGGCGTCAATAAGAAGCTGATACTCATAGTCCCCACCGAGAGGGGACACATCGAGAGGGAAGTCGTTGGGCGGGAGAGCGAGGTCGCCAGAATCCTCGGAGTTAGTGTGGACATCGTCACCGAGCGCGTCCACGTTCTGACGAGGAGGGACGCGATAGGAAGAACCGGAATCTACATCAACGAGGAAGTTCCCGACTGGATGAGCTTCGAGGAAGCACTGAAGGTGATAGCCGACCGCGACCCGAACGTCAGGAGAAAGGTGCGGGAGCGGGGAGGGGTCTAGAGAAGCCATTTGTAAAGCGGTAAAACTTTCACTTCCATGCCTTCAACACTTATGCTTTCCTCATCGGCGAACGTCAGCACGGTCAGCTTTTTGATGCCGGTTTTTTTAGAGGTCATTATGAGCGCCCGCAGTTCCCGTTCCCTGTTGAAGGGGTGGAGTTCATAACTGACCTGTATGAGCTCGTCCCCCGCGAGGAAGTCAACTTCCCAGCTATCACCGGGGACATAGAAAAGATCCTCACCTGGCTCAAAGCCCCTTTTAATGAGCTCCACGAAGGTGAGGTTCTCCATCAGCCTGCCCATGTCTTTAACGCCCATAATCCTCAGCAGGCCGTTGTCTACCAGGTATGGCTTGAACCCCAGCATCTCCGCTTTCTTGTAGGACTTCACGTAAGGTGGGAGGAGGTAAAGGATCATGGCATCGGACAGGTATTCCAGGTAATCGGCCAGCGTGCCCTTTCCAACGGACACGCCAAGGCTTTTCATGGTCGAATAAATCTTGCCCAGCGTCAGGTGGCTTGAACGGGCGAGAACCTTGAGGAGCAGCCTAAGGGCAGAGAGGTTCCTGACCTCCCAGCGCTCGACGATGTCCCGGTATATCGCGAGATCCAGGATTCCGCGGAGGATCTCAGTTCTCAGCTCCGGATTCAAGGCGACTTCCGGATAACCTCCCCATTCTATGTAACCCTTAAGCAGGGAGAGGAGCCTGGCCTTTTCCTCACTCGAAACGTACTTCTTGGCCTCAAAACCCCTGGCCTCAAGGAACTCCCTGAAGGAAAAGGGGAGAACCCTGAACGATATCGAACGTCCCCGCAGGTGGGTTGCTATCTCCCTGGAGAGGAGCTTTGCCGAAGAGCCAGAGACAAAAACTCTGTTCCCCATATCGAGTAGATAGCGGACAAAGCGTTCCCATCCATCAACGACCTGAACCTCATCGAGGAAGAGATAAAAGCTCCCACCTCCGGCCAGCTCGCGGAGAACCTCCAGAAAGGTCATCAGGTCATCCAGAGTTGCACCAACGAGTCTCGGGTCTTCAAAGTTCACGTAGAAAATCCTGTCAGCAGGAACGTCCTCCTTCAGCTTCTCCATCGTCTGGAACATCAGGTACGTCTTACCGGATCTCCTCGGACCTATAATGGAAACGGCAAGGTTCGTCCTTGGACAGGGAACCTCTATATCGCGTTCAATGCCTCTGAATGAAAGGGCGCTGTAGTCAAGGATGACCTCGGCCCATGTTTCTCGCTCTATCATAGCAATCACGGACTATATACAGAACAATTCTTTATAAATCTTTGTACTGTATATAGAACAAGATGGAAAAGGAAAACATCTTCAGTCTTGGCAGCACCTCTCCTTCATGCTCGCTGGGAGTATCTCCTTGAAGCCCGTGTACTTCCAGAGGGCCTTCGGGAGCTTCACGACGCCCTCCTCGGTCTGGAAGTTCTCGAGGATGGCAACGATTGCCCTCGAGGTCGCTATCGCGGTGGAGTTGAGCGTGTGGACGAACTTGGGCTTCTCGTGGGTCTTGTCGCGGTAGCGGATGTTCAGCCTTCTCGCCTGCCACTCGGTGCAATTGCTCGCCGAAACAACCTCCCTGAACTTGCCCTGGCCCGCCATCCATGCCTCGATGTCGTACTTCTTGGCGGCGACATAGCCCAGATCGCCGGTGCAGATGTTCACGACCCTGTAGGGGATCTCAAGCTCCCGGAATATCTCCTCTGCGTTGGCTATGAGCTTCTCGTGCCACTCCCAGCTCTCCTCGGGCCTCGCGTAAACGAACTGCTCGACCTTGTGGAACTGGTGGACGCGGAAGATTCCCTTCGTGTCCTTGCCCGCCGTTCCAGCCTCCTTGCGGAAGCAGGGGCTCACGCCGGCGTAGAGGAGCGGCAGGTCTTTGCCCTCGATTATCTCGTTGGCGTGCATCCCGGCCAGCGGGTGCTCGGCGGTCGGGACGAGGTAAAGGTCCTCGCCCTCCACCTTGTAGATGACGTCCTCGAAGTCGCCGAAGCTCGTGACGCCCTCCTCAACAAAGCGGCGCACCATGTAGGGCGGTATGACGGGGACGAAGCCCTTCTCGATGAGCTTGTCGAGGGCAAAGCGGAGGAGTGCCAGGTCGAGGATGACCAGCTCGTTCATGAGGTAGTAGAACCTCGCGCCGCTGACCTTCGCGGCCCTCTCAATGTCCGCACCCTTTAGGAGCTCGAGCATGTCCACGTGAAGCCTCGGCCTCCAGTCGAGAACCTCGTAGTCCATCTTTCCGAGGCTCTGCTCCTTAAAGCTCTCGAGGAAGCCCTCCCAGACGCGAGCCTTACCCCAGAACCTGATGGGGACGTTTTCGGTGTCGTCCTTGCCGACGGGAACGCTCTCGTGGGTGATGTTCGGGAGGCGCCAGAGGTAGTAGTCTATCCTCTTCCTCAGCTCCTCGACTTCTTTCTCGAGCTCCTCAATCTGCTTCACTATCTCGTTGCTCCTTGCCAGGAGGTCGTCTATCGGTTCGCCCGCCTTCTTGAGCTTGCCTATCTGAACCGCCAGCTGGTTGCGCTCCTTCCTGAGGGCGTTTATCCTCTTCAGGTTATCGCGCCATCTGGCATCGAGCTCCAGAATCTCGTCTATCCACTTGAGCTTCTCTATCTCCCCGCGCTTTATGAGGTCGCCCCTGACGATATCGGGATTTTCACGGATGAGCTTTATGTCCAGCATAGTCTTCCACCTGGGGAAAGAAGGTGAAGGAGTTTAAAAAAGGTTTTGATGAGCCAGCCGGCGTCGTGGCAGCTCAGCCAAAGAACGTGACCTCAACCTCCTCGCCAGCCTCCAGTATCTCGACGTTCTCTGGAACCTCGATGAAGCCGTCGGCATCTACGAAGCTCGTGACCGCTCCGCTTCCCTTGAGTATAGGCACCGCCTTTTCGCCCTCTATCCTGACCGGGAGGAACTGACGCCTGCCTTTGACGGAGAAAACCTTGTGGGCGAGCTTCTTCCTAACTTTTCTGACTTCGCTCTCTCTTCTGAGGAGCCTCCTCAGGAGCGGTGCAACGAGCAGGGTGAAGTTGGTGAGACAGCTGGTCGGGTAGCCGGGCAGACCAAAGACTGGCTTTCCGTTGATCAGGCCGATTATCGTCGGCTTACCCGGCTGAATCGCTATGCCATGAATCTTCACTTCGCCGAGCTCCTCGATTATCGAGCTGGTCAGGTCCCTTATTCCACCGCTCGCACCGCCGCTGAGGAGTACGATGTCGCAGCACTCGATTCCCGTCTCGATGAGCGCCTTGAGGCTCTCGCGGTCGTCCCTGGCTATGCCGAGGAAGAGGGCCTCGCCACCGAGCTCCCTGACCGCGTCCGCTATTGCGCGGCCGTTTATGTCGTATATCTGACCGTACCTCAGCTCAGTCCCTGGGAGAACCACTTCGTTTCCTGTGCTTATCACGGCAACCCTGGGCTTCCTGAAGACTTTGACTTCCGAGAAGCCGACCGCCGAGAGAAGTGCGGTGTCCTTGAAGGTCAGCCGGGTTCCACGTTTGAGAAGGGCCTTCCCCTTCGGGATGTCGGCTCCGGCCTTCATGACGCCGAGGCCGGGGTAGGCCGGCTTGTAGATAATGACATCTTCCCCTTCCCTGTCCACGTCCTCGAACTGTACCACCGCATCGGCATTCCTGGGCAGGGGTGCGCCCGTGGAGATGTAAACGCTCTCACCGGGCTTGAGCTCCACCGTCGGAGTGTCTCCTGCGTTTATCTCCCCAACGACTTTCAATCTAACCGGCTCGCTCTCGCCCGTCATGAAGGTGTCTTCCGCGCGAACTGCATAACCGTCGACGGTGGCCCTGTCGAAGGGAGGGACGTCCACGGGAGAGGTTACATCCTCCGCCAGAACCCTGCCCAGGGCTTCGCTCAGGGGGACGCTTTCGATTTTTGGCTCCAGCGGGAATGAGTTTATGACCTCGAGAGCCTTTTCCAGGGGGACGACCTTCAGGAACGCCATTCTATCACCGGGAGAAAAGAGAGCACCTTTCTATAAATGGGTTGCGTAAAAGAAAACGTTTAACTCACCATTCCTCATCTTCTTCCCAGTCTTCCTCCTCCCAGTCTTCCTCCCAGTCCTCGTCGAGCTCGTCCTCCCCTAGCTCCCACTCCTCCTCTTCCTCGAAAAGCTCTTCCCCTTCGAACTCCTCGACCTTCTTCTTTTTCTTAGGAGGCTGCATCCCGATCCCCGTTTCTATCTCCCGATAATGGCTTATAAACTTTTTTCTACCAATTTAAAGCATTTCGTGGCCAAATTCTGTGATTCGGCCGGTTAGAAAGGTTTTTAATTGATGAGGCCAAGTAGAAATCATGAGAGTAGCCATCGTAACGAGCGACGCCCGCGTTTACTACACCGCCACCAAAGTGTTGAAGGAGTACGGCATACCCTTCCACAGCCTTCAGGTGGGTGAGGAGATACCCTTTGACGTTGAGGTGGTCCTGACGGGTGAACGGGACTACGGTAGGGTCGGGTTTCCTGTAAAAGTCGTTGTTAGGGACGAGAACTTCATAGACGAACTCCTGGCGAAGCTCGAAGGCAGGGAGAGGTTTAAGAGGATTTACATCGCCATAGACCCTGGGGAAAGGCCGGGACTGAGCGTCGTCGCAGATAACCGTGTGCTCGAGGTTCACCACCTGAAGAGCCCGCGCGACGTTGAAATAATCCTCGACCTGCTGGATAAGTACCCCGGTGCTAAAATCAAAATCGGCCACGGCGCCAAGAGGCAGAGGGTGCTCATGCTCAAGGCCCTCGCGGACGTGCTCGGCTACGATTATCCCCTCATCGTCGTGAATGAGTCGAGGACCACCCCCAAGGTGTGCGGCATAGAGGTGTCCCAGGTGCAGGACATCGTGGCGGCCATAAACATAGGCCTGCGCGAGGGGAAGGAAGTTCCCATAGGCGAGCTGCTCGACGTTAAGGAGCCGACAAAGCGTGAGATAGACGATATAAAGAGGCGGAGCCGTGAGCTGAGCGGGAACATCACGATATCCTCCAGACTGGCCCGCGAAGTTGCGCTGGGCAACCTGACGCTGGATGAGGCGATAGACAGACAGAAGAGGAGGAGGCGGTCAAGGTGATCTTCGGTAAGGATGAGGAGAGGTACGAGAAGATTAAGCTCCGCGTTGCAGAGGCCCTGAAGAGGGATGTTGGCAGGGGAATAGTCCGGTTCGACAGGAAGTTCCAGAAGCAGCTCGGGGTGGAGCCGGGCGACATCGTGGAGCTGATAGGTGACCGTACAACCGCTGCGATAGTGGCCAACCCCCACCCGGACGACAGGGGACTCGACATCATCAGAATGGACGGCTACATAAGGAGGAACGCCGGGGTCAGCATAGGCGACTACGTGACGGTGGCGAAGGCGGAGGTGCAGGAGGCGAAGAAGGTCACCCTCGCTCCGGCCCAGAAGGGCGTCTTCATCCAGATACCCGGCGATATGGTGAAGCAGAACCTCCTGGGAAGGCCCGTGGTGAAGGGGGACCTGGTGGTCGCCAGCAGCAGGGGGGAGACCTACTACGGCGGCTCGCCCTTTGACGAGCTGCTCAGGGGGCTCTTCGAGACAATGCCCCTCGGGTTCGGGGAGCTGAAGTTCGTGGTGGTCAGCACCAACCCCAAGGGCGTCGTCCAGATAACTTACAACACCGAGGTTGAGGTCCTCCCGCAGGCGGTTGAGGTGCGCGAGGAGGCCATCCCAGAGGTCACCTACGAGGACATCGGCGGCCTGAACGACGCCATCCAAAAGATACGCGAGATGGTGGAGCTTCCGCTCAAGCACCCGGAGCTCTTTGAGCGCCTTGGAATTGAACCGCCGAAGGGTGTTCTGCTTTACGGCCCGCCTGGAACAGGTAAGACTCTCCTGGCCAAGGCTGTGGCAAACGAAGCCAACGCGCACTTCATAGCCATCAACGGCCCCGAGGTCATGAGCAAATTCTACGGTGAGAGCGAGGAGCGTTTGAGGGAGATATTCAAGGAGGCCGAAGAGAACGCCCCCAGCATCATATTCATAGACGAGATTGACGCGATAGCTCCCAAGAGAGAGGAGGTCGTTGGGGAGGTTGAAAAACGCGTTGTCAGCCAGCTGCTTACTCTGATGGACGGCCTGAAGGGACGCGGGAAGGTCATAGTCATAGCAGCTACCAACAGGCCGGATGCCCTGGATCCAGCCCTCAGAAGGCCCGGACGCTTCGACAGGGAGATAGAGGTCGGCGTTCCCGACAAGAAGGGCAGGAAGGAGATACTCCAGATACACACGAGGGGAATGCCCCTCGAGCCGGATTACGACAGGGAGACGGTCCTCAAGGTTCTGAAGGAGCTCCTCAAAAGGAAAGCCTTTGACGAGGAGGTTCTCAAAAAGCTGATGGAGCGCATTGAGAAGGCCAGGAGCGACGACGAGGTGAAGGAGATTCTGAAGAGCGCGAGCGAGGTTTACCCAGAGGTCAGAACCAGGCTCATCGAGTGGATGCTCGAGAGAATCGCGGAGAAGACGCACGGCTTCGTCGGCGCCGACCTCGCCGCCCTCGCCAGGGAGGCCGCAATGGTCGTCCTCAGGAGGCTCATAAACGAGGGCAAGATAAGTCCCGAGCACGAGAAGATACCCCCGGAGGTTCTCCAGGAACTCCGTGTGAGGAAGGCGGACTTCTACGAGGCCCTCAAGATGGTGGACCCAAGCGCGCTCAGGGAAGTGCTCATCGAGATGCCGAACGTCCGCTGGGAGGACATAGGCGGCCTCGAGGAGGTAAAGCAGGAGCTCAAAGAGGCGGTCGAGTGGCCGATGAAATATCCCAAGGCGTTCCAGAGGCTCGGCATTGAACCGCCGAGGGGTGTGCTCCTCTACGGCCCGCCCGGAACAGGTAAGACGCTCCTAGCTAAGGCCGTGGCGACGGAGAGCGAGGCCAACTTCATCGGCATCCGCGGTCCGGAGGTTCTCAGCAAGTGGGTGGGCGAGAGCGAGAAGCGCGTGAGGGAGATATTCAGGAAG